>NZ_JARFPL010000089.1:0-1170 GCF_029167205.1 Candidatus Methanocrinis alkalitolerans | reverse complement strand
ACCCATACGTTGACCTGGTTTGCTCCAACGTCAGCGTTGGTCGTCGTCCACGACCATGTATTGACCGTGCTCCACCCTCTCTTCTCGACCCACGCGTTCGCTGTAGAGGGTCCCTTCAGCCAGAACCTGTACTGTATTGCGTCTCCATCCGGATCCGTCGCGCTGGCGGTCCATAATATCGACGTTCCCGCGTTCTGGGGGCTCGACTTGTCGGCGTTCAGTGAGTTGGCGACCGGAGGCTGGTTTTGTGCCGTTATAGCGAAATCCGCGATCTTGAACGAGTCGTAGCTCGATGCGGGGGCATGGTTACCGTCTCTGACCCATACGTTGACCTGGTTTGCTCCAACGTCAGCGTTGGTCGTCGTCCACGACCATGTATTGACCGTGCTCCACCCTCTCTTCTCGACCCAGGCGTTCCCTGTAGAGGGTCCCTTCAGCCAGAACCTGTACTGTATTGAGTCCCCATCCGGATCCGTCCCGCTGGCGGTCCATAATATCGACGTTCCCGCGTTCTGGGGGCTCGACTTGTCGGCGGTCAGTGAGTTGGCGACCGGCGGCTGGTTTTGTGCTGTTATAGCGAAATCCGCGATCTTGAACGAGTCGTAGCTTGTAGCAGGCTCGTGGTTTCCGTCTCTTACCCATACGTTGACCTGGTTTGCTCCAACGTCAGAGTTGGTCGTAGTCCACGACCATGTATTGTCTGTGCTCCACCCTCTCTTCTCGACCCAGGCGTTCCCTGTAGAGGGTCCCTTCAGCCAGAACCTGTACTGTATTGCGTCTCCATCCGGATCCGTCGCGCTGGCGGTCCATAATATCGACGTTCCCGCGTTCTGGGGGCTCGACTTGTCGGCGTTCAGTGAGTTGGCGACCGGAGGCTGGTTTTGTGCCGTTATAGCGAAATCCGCGATCTTGAACGAGTCGTAGCTCGATGCGGGGGCATGGTTACCGTCTCTGACCCATACGTTGACCTGGTTTGCTCCAACGTCAGCGTTGGTCGTCGTCCACGACCATGTATTGACCGTGCTCCACCCTCTCTTCTCGACCCAGGCGTTCCCTGTAGAGGGTCCCTTCAGCCAGAACCTGTACTGTATTGCGTCTCCATCCGGATCCGTCGCGCTGGCGGTCCATAATATCGACGTTCCCGCGTTCTGGGGGCTCGACTTGTCGGCG
>NZ_JARFPL010000088.1:0-1236 GCF_029167205.1 Candidatus Methanocrinis alkalitolerans | reverse complement strand
TAAATTTTCCGACTTATTATTAGCGTAAGTATAGCTATCCAGATCATCGCCTCAATAACTTGAGGATTAGATGTAGGAACCATATCTAGCGCATACCTGCTCTTGAGTTCTTTAAACAGGATCTCGATCTCCCATCGAGCCCCGTACAGCCTCGCTACTTCTTCAGGTTCCAACAACTCTGGAGAGATATTTGTAACATACAAATGATACTTGTCTTCATCCTCGTTGTATATCGCCACCAGCCTGAACCGCTCGTTATCTCTTTTCTCCTTGCCTCGATAAGCTCGGCGGTTGAAGTTCACCTCAACTTCGACATCCAGGACCTGTCTCTTTAAGTCCTTCAATACATCCTGAAGATGCTTTCCTCGAACGTCGATGCTTCTGCCTCGACAGGTACGATGGGTTTCAATGATGAAAGGATTTGCGTTGCTTTTCAGCCTCGAAACGAAGTATCCGCCGTTTTCCTTGATCCGAGTGAATATCTGATACTTGTAGAACCCCAGGTCAATAAGCAGGATCCGGTCCTTTATCCATGGCCCTATCCTCAAAGTCTTTATATCGTTCGTGTTTTCGGAGAAGAGAGCTACACTCTTAGGACCGCAGGCTACTGCACTCGTGAGAACGGAAACCTTGACGCCTGCGGCCACTTTTCGAGATCTGGTAGCTGGCCAGATCTTAGCCAGCTTTGAGTGTAACCTGATGATGGTGGAGTCCTGGATCAAGACGTCTTCGAAAGGTGAAAGACGATCGCTGAGGGTTCGACCGGGTTCCTGAGCCGAGTATTCAACGCCTCGAACTACACACTCTCGGAGAAACGCAACAAGCTCTGGAGTGAACCTGTAGTACCAGCTACTATCGCTCAAAATCTGCTTAGAAAATCTCTCATAGTCGCGCTTAAGAGCTGCAAGAGTCCGTTGAAGAAAGACCCCATAGCCTATTGATAGAGACCAGAAGATATAAATTGGATCGATCTTACGCTCACGCTTTATCAAACCTGTCTCTTTCGCCTTATCTCTCAGCCATTCAGGCGGAAATAGAGCACAAAGCTCCATCATAATCAGGTCAATATCCACATTTAAGTGACGAGCGACCACGGATGCTACCCCCGGTGAATTATATATCAGTGGTCTATAGTTCCAATAGGTTATTAATAAGGTTATGCTATATTTTGTATAACGGAAGTGGGATCAAAAATCTGCGAGACTATTTAAACCGATCCTTAACCGATGACCTATG
>NZ_JARFPL010000087.1:0-1242 GCF_029167205.1 Candidatus Methanocrinis alkalitolerans | reverse complement strand
AACTCATATTCAGAGCTGGTATGAAGGTACGATCTTATCTGAAGACCATCCGGATCTTCCTTTATCATCCCAGAGCCTTTCTCGACTGTTAAGCCGTATCGGTGAAGGAACTGCGAATCTTGAGTTCTCTCGCAAACTTATTGAGCAAATATCGACGTGCAGCACTCTGGTCTACGACATAACCTCCTTGTCATCTTACTCTCAGAGCATCAGCCTTTTGGAATACGGTTATAACCGAGATGGTCTCGACCTGCCTCAGATCAACTTGTCCCTGATCGTCGATAAAGATCTGGGCATACCGGTAATGTACGATCTCTATCCGGGAAGCATTGCAGATGTATCTACGCTCAAGAACACTGTCAAGAAAATGAAGGCTCAGGGCGTTAGAAATTATACCCTGATCATGGATAGGGGTTTCTTCTCAACCGATAACATCGAGGAGATGGTCTCCGCCGACTTGTCGTTCATCATTCCGCCAACAAGCAATCTAAAGAACGTCAAGGAAGCGATATCTGCCATTCACAAGCGCATCGATGACCCTGACCATCTTAGGCTCTACGAAAAAGAACCGCTCTTTGTGATGCCCGTGAGCATTGATATAGGTGAGAATAGGTTGGACGGATACGCATTTTACGATCAGAAACGAGAGCAGCAGGAGAGAAACACCTTCTATAAGCGGTTATATGATCTGATGGAAGTGCTAAAGTCCAAGAGCCTGAAACCTTGGATGAACCCTGGCGAGGTCTTCAGGGCAACAGCAAAGAGGGATGCGAAGTTCATCGAGTGGAAAGCGATAGACGGCAAGTTCCATGTATCTCTCAGAAAAAACGCAGTCTCTCATGCCGTTAATAAAATGGGCAAGTTTATTCTGCTTTATCGAGGCGAGTTTTCTTGGATGGAATGTCTCTCACTTTATCGAAGTAAGGATGTCGTCGAAAAGGGATTCGACGTGTTAAAGAATGACATCGAGTTGATGCCAACCAACCTGAGGACTAACAGCAGTCTAAGGGGGTATCTGTTTATCGCATTCATCGCATTGATATTGAGGATGAAGTTGATGAAGATGATGATCGATGCGGAGCTGAATAAAAGATACTCCGTCGAAGGATTGCTTACTGAGCTGGAAAAAATTAAGATCATGGTCTTGCCGAATGGAGAGAAGATGGCCACTGAGATATCCAAAAAACAGCGCGAAATCCTGGATGCTCTTCATATGTGTGCCTAAACGCTGGGGAGGTCAGG
>NZ_JARFPL010000086.1:0-1337 GCF_029167205.1 Candidatus Methanocrinis alkalitolerans | reverse complement strand
CGAAGGTATTGTTGTAATTTAGCTTCGTCTCCATCCTTCAAAGTCACGATGTAGGTCTTATTTCTTGGCACAATCTTAATCTTGACAAGTCTTATATGATTTATAATTTATGTTTTGGAGCACTAGTACCTGACGGCGGAGCGTATGGAGACCATGTTGTGGTGGTCGACGGTATTCCTGGTAGGAGATATCGTGAACCTGGCGTAGGAAATATCATCTTTAGCCCCGACGAAAGCACGGTGGCTTACTGGGCCAAAGCCGACGATTCAGGCTTCATGATGGTGGTGGACGGTGAGGATGGTAAGGTTTACGACGTGCTTAACATAGGCGACCCCGTCATCAGCCAAGATGGAAGTCATGTTGCCTACGTTGTTAATAGTAACGATGGGGCGTTCGTCGTCTTGGATGGAGAAGAGGGTAACAAGTACCAGAATATATGGGGTCTGACCTTCAGTCTTGATGGCCGTTTAGCTTACGTAGCATCTGATGAGAGAGAAGAAGGGGTTGTCCATCTGGTAGTTGTAGATGGCAAAGAAGATCAGACATACCAGCGTCAGGAGGGGTATGGTCAAGGGATAAAATCTGGTCCGAAATTCAGCCCCGATGGCAAGCATATAGCCTATATTGCCAAAGATGGCGATGGAGACGAGTTCGTGGTCGTGAACTCCATACAGCACACAAATCCATGGACTTCTCTGGAGCAAACACTTGTTTGGGACTCAGCAGATCAGTTCCACTATATTGGCCAGAACGATTCGGGAGTCTATCTGGTAACGGCGGTGATCCCGACAGACTAGAAGAAATTCGTTGAGCTGGGAGGACCTGAACAGATTGATTCGATCGTGTCCGCTGGGACAGACGAGGCGATTGATTTTTATCGAATACCCCGCAGCTTGCTGCGGGGTGCGCCGCCGCCAGTTTGACCTGCCTATCTGTGGCTTCAATCTGGCGTTGTGGGATGGTCATTTCGATGGGTCCTTTAAGGGGGGGGCTATGAAGCCTTGGCTGTAATCGAGGTGAAGGCCTGACCCCCTCCCCATACTATTTTTATTCACAATTGATTTTAAAACCGTTTAATCGACCTTTTCGAGGCGGTTCGACATCATCTTACCATCAGAGATCTGGTCCAAAGGCACCCTTTCACACTCTGACCTGCTTAATTCTGGGGCTCTGGATAGCCAGAATAGACTGGCTCACGAAGCTAGAAAATCGGTGGTGACCGTTTATCCGGTTGATGTTATATAATATGGGTGTGTAAGTAGTTCACGCAGAGTCCAATTATGATCAATCAATCCCTGCTGCTTCGCAGGAGAATTCTTCTTGCAGCACCCGTTTTC
>NZ_JARFPL010000085.1:0-1368 GCF_029167205.1 Candidatus Methanocrinis alkalitolerans | reverse complement strand
AGCATCGAAAAGCTTTTCGTCTGTCGGGACCATCTCCTCTTCAGGATGGAGACTAAGATGAGACTTAAACCGGTTTTGGCTTTGCTGATGCTGGCGGCGCTATCATCACCGATCATGGCGACGGATGAGATATACGAACGCATATGGGATCTCAAATATGGCCCGCCGGATGCACGATTGTCGGCTGTTGTATCTATTGGTGAGAGCGGAGACGATAGAGCGGTCGATCTCCTTATAGATGCTCTCCGGGATGAAGACCAGAGGGTCCGAAAGGCGGCTGCAGAGGCTCTCGGCGAGATCGGAGATGACAGGGCCGTTGATCCATTAATCGAGTGTCTCCGCAATCATTGGGTGGCACGAACTAAGGCGGTGGAGGGGGATATTTGGGTCGCGTTGGCTGCAGGGGAGGCCTTAGGTAAGATCGGTGATCCCAGGGCGGTCGACCCTCTCATTGAGGTTCTAGATTGGCATAATACGTACGCATATCAGAGTCTCCAAAATGGGATAGTTAGATCTCTTGGCATGATTGGAGATGATAGAGCCGTTGATAGCCTCATCAAAATGCTGGACCGTGGGTGGTGGGAGTCCCGGGCGAGTGCAGCCTGGGCTCTCGGAGAGATCGGTGATCCCAGGGCGGTCGAGCCTCTCATTAAGGCTCTCCCTCAGCAGGTTAAACACCGACAGGCAGATTGGCAATCCGACGAAGTACGTCATGAATTGAATTTCCGTTCTGCTGCGGCGCGTGCACTCGGCAAGATCGGAGACGACAGAGCGGTTGATCCCCTAATCAGGTCTCTTCAAGACGAAGACGGGATTATCCGGCTGTCTGCGGTTGAGGCTCTCGGCGAGATCGGAGATGATAAGGCAATAGGCCCATTGGCCTACGTGGTTGCGAGAGACAGCGACCCCGAAGTCCGATCTGCGGCGGAGAAAGCGTTGGCGAAGATCCAGGTTGGGCGGTGATCCCCGCCTCCCTGCTATTTTTATTCGACCTCGATTTAAAAAGCTCTACGTGGCTTCGGGAGGGTTCTATCCTGGAGGTCCTTGACTATCACCGGCCCTCCGATCCTCCACAGTGGGGGCGCTGGTGGCGTCGGGTCTGGCGGCGGAGAGATCTTCTCCCCGTCTCCCACCTCTTCTAACATTTCGACCTTTCCTACGAACATCACTTTCATCGAGCCCTCAGTTTATATACTCTCACAAAAGCGATGGCGGGCGGCGTCTCCCGGAGAAGGAGTATGCCGGAGAACCCGGTGGTCGTGCTGGTGGGGCCGTTTTGGTGGATATTTCGACCTTTTCCTACGACCACCAGGTTCTCCCCGGTGGTTCTATGATATCTCACATCCAAACCTGGATAATATCATAGAA
>NZ_JARFPL010000084.1:0-1556 GCF_029167205.1 Candidatus Methanocrinis alkalitolerans | reverse complement strand
TGAATTATATATCAGTGGTCTATAGTTCCAATAGGTTATTAATAAGGTTATGCTATATTTTGTATAACGGAAGTGGGATCAAAAATCTGCGAGACTATTTAAACCGATCCTTAACCGATGACCTATGGATCTCACTTTCAACCTGGCAAGATCGCCCCTCTCTCGCCGGAGGTTCCCGGCGATAGATGCCGATCATCGCCTGGGATGCCTGGTTAAATTAGAATAGATGTATAAAACAAGCAAATAGAGCCAGATCTGCCCTGAATCATGACCATTGAAGTGCCATCAAGAGCACCCACCCCAGATCCGCCACCATTTCGGCGGTCTTAACAAGAGAACTAACCGACAAAAAGCTCGTCAGCATGGAGGCGAATCGAGGCCCCTGTAGATTAACCGGCTCTCTTGACGCCATTTCCGCCCTTATATAGACGATTCTTGCGGAGAGATTCTCTTGGGCTTGACCCCTCCGCCAAAATCGAGCCGATTTCGATATGGTGGCCTGGGATCGGGCGGTCGTATTACCCCACCAAAACCCACCGCCATAACCGCCAAATGGTCGCCTTATGCTTCACCGGTACGAAACTCCGCTTAAACATAAACCAAAAAGGCTCCTCGCTGTTTCATGTGGGTAGATTGAACTTGAGTTTTCCCAATCTTAGATATATAGTTGGCTCCTCGCTGTTTTGTGTGGGTGGATTTAAGGGATCGCCAATCCTGTAGCTTGGTCCCAATAACTTCATGACTGCCGGGAATAGGGAGGATCATGATATGTATCGCTACGTGCTGACTCAGGAACGGAATTCATGGCAGGCATTTGCATGATCGAGTCCGCTTATCGCTATCATGAAGTTACCCACACTGAATAGCGAAGAGCCATATAGTTGTAACAAAATTCTTTGTTGTCCTGAAGCCTCTCGCGGCGTCTTTTGCTGATTGGATAAGGCTATTTATCCCTTCTAAGATTCCGTTATCAATTCTGGTATTTATATAGTTCAGAACACCATGCCAATGCGCCTTAATCGTTTTTGCTATTTCAATAACAGGGGTCTGCCTTGAGTGCGTTGCCCAAAAATACCATCGTTTCAACCAATCTTCTGCCAAAAGAGGGTCTTTGAAGTTCCAGAGATCTCTTAAGCTCAATTTGATATTGTAAGCTCGCATGGTTTTTAATCTCATATCTCTAAGGGACCCTAATTCAGTTCTCTGCTTTTTTGTGAGTTTCTCAGGATTTTTCAGCCAGATATATCTGGTGCGCTTCAAGTTGCTGTTCTGAGACTGCTCCTCACGTCGCACTTGATCTACAGCTTGGTTCATAAGCTTCATCACATGGAACTTATCAAATGTTATTGAAGAATCAGGAAAATATTTAGTTACTCCAGATATAAATGCAGGAGACATATCGCAGCAAAAATGACGTACATTATTACTTAATCCCACATTCCGCACCTTCAGTTCAGCCCGTAGTAATTTTCGCATTCTGGCCCCAACAGCCTCAGAATGACAATCTGCGATTCGCTAAGATGCACGATGACTTTGACAATTTTTCCTCGATCAAC
>NZ_JARFPL010000083.1:0-1654 GCF_029167205.1 Candidatus Methanocrinis alkalitolerans | reverse complement strand
CCCACATTCCGCACCTTCAGTTCAGCCCGTAGTAATTTTCGCATTCTGGCCCCAACAGCCTCAGAATGACAATCTGCGATTCGCTAAGATGCACGATGACTTTGACAATTTTTCCTCGATCAACTACAACCGATTGAATCACTCCCATGAACGTCTCAAATATCCATCGCATAGTCGGTCGCTGTGTAGGTTTATTTAGCTGGTTAGGCACAGTTTGTCCAGTTTCCTTGAGCTTCTCTCTAAGCTTCCATTCTGCAAAAGAGTAAATGAGAAGACTCAGAACCATGATCATGCTAAGGGATTCGATCCGTTCTTCCTTCTTGAGGTAGACTTCTGAGACGTGAAAGCTCTTGTCCTTCAGGAAGCGAAATCCGCGTTCCACCGTCTGCTGACCTTTATAATAATTGAGCATGATCTCTGGTTCCAGATCGGTTTTGTTGCTGGCCAGGACAAATCTGCCAAGTTTCTTGCGTTCTTCAGTCAGAACGTCTTCATCGATCTCGATTTCAGCTTCGATTTTGAAGTTCAGGCTCAAAGGTTCGTCCTTCTTGGGACGTCCTCTCCTCTTCTCGACTTTTTCTACACAAGGTGATATCTGGAGATTCTTGATCCGATGATGTGGATGCATAGAATCCCATATCTTTGCTTCATTTTCGGCATCTGGCACGCAGACGAACTTCCTGCTTTTTAGCTTTTTAAGGTCTTTCTCAGCACGATCGGTTTCCTTTTGAATCTTCTTATCAAGGGTCTTCTCGTTCCTCTTTTTCATCTCTTCAGACCAGACGACTACAGCACGCTGAGGAACACCTGCATAGTTAAAATCTGTAACATGAAATGCGTACCGAGGGTCACTTCCTGGAGTCATATCTAGATCGGCATTGAGGAGTCTCTTGGCTTCCCCTACCGTAGCTGGAACATGAGTGATCCATTTGGTCTCAGTTCCAAGGAGCCTGATGTTCTCTTCCGTGTACAGAGCGCTATCCGCGATCCAGTAACAGTCATCATCAAATTTGATCGCTTGTTGCGTCTTTTGGATCATCTCCATGATGCTTTTCTTGTCCGACACGTTTCCAGAGTAGGCTTTAGTAAAAAGAGGCAATCCATGCTGATTCGTAACCAAACCGAGGACGAAACGCTTCAGATCTGTTCTGCCATCTTTGGCATGACCAAACGTAATTTTGATCGAATCTGTACCGTCTGGTGCATCGCCTTCATATTTTCCATAAACGCTGAAGTTCGTAGTATCAACATGTATCAGCTGAGTCCCCAAAGAAAATTGTTTCATAATCTCTAGTGATATCTCATTGAACAGCTCTGTGGTGCCATATTTGTAAATTGCATCAAGCGTCCTGCCTACTATATCATCATTCAGGTCGGAAGGAGTAATTCCTTGACCAAGCAACTTCTCAGTAGGAATCGTCATAAAAAAATTAGGAAATAGGTATAGCCTCTGACCTGTGAAGCCCAAACCGTTGAGGATCATGGCTTTGATCACAACCGAACGGGGAAGATTTCGGGAACTCTTCTTGGGAAGTGCCCGATCAATAACTTCAGCGATCTTCAACGAATCGAAAATGCCTGCAACTAGACCAAGGTGGCCTATTAGGTATGATTGGACGTCCACATCCATGCTACTTACCTTCGAGGTGCCTTG
>NZ_JARFPL010000082.1:0-1655 GCF_029167205.1 Candidatus Methanocrinis alkalitolerans | reverse complement strand
TATCAGGTTTAGGTGTATTCGGGTCATAGGAGGGTACCACTGGGTACTTCATCTCAGAAGATTAAAAAACTTTTGGGAAGGGGTATCCAGCCTCCAACTTCATCACTGGAAAAGTAGATTGTGCCCAATATTGCCATTTTTCATACGAATTATGCGTCATCTAGATTTGGTCCGATTTCAAGACCGACTTGCTGTAGCCTCTTTGACCAAACCAATCTCACCGTACTTGCTACCAAGATCCCTGCCTCATCGCGATTCTTCTCTTAACCGATGACCAATGCATTTCTATGGCATGCTCTTAAGCCGATCGAAAGAGGATTTATAATGTAAAAATCAAAGGAGAAGATATAAGAAATGTCATATAGATATTAACTTGATCGGAGTTGAGGATATCGTGAAGGCTATAGCAGTCCGTCCCAAAGAGAAGGATAGCGCTAAGTTAATCGACATCGATCTGCCGGATCTCGGAGACGAAGATGTTCTCGTAAAGGTCCGCTCTGTCGGTCTCGACGGGACTGATAAGGATATATTTGATGGAGACTATGGCTCCTCTCCACCGGGTGAAGAGATGATTATACCGGGCCACGAGTCTCTGGGCCGGGTTGAGAGGGTGGGGAAGGATGTCAAATCCCTTCGTCCTGGAGATATGGTGGTGGCCACCGTCAGAAGGCCTGACGACTGCATCAACTGCCTCGCCGGCGAGTACGATATGTGCCTCAAAGGCGGATATACTGAGAGGGGATTGAAGGGTCAGCACGGCTTCCTCTCTGAGCGTTATGTAGAAGATGAGGCATTTCTGATCAAAGTTCCTCCCGAGCTCGGCGACCTGGCCGTACTCCTGGAGCCGATGAGCGTGGCCGAAAAGGCGGTCAGGATGGCTTTCGCCGTCCAGAGGAGATTGACCTGGCACCCGGAGGTCTCGATGGTCACGGGCACAGGATCCTTGGGCCTTCTTACGGCCATGCTCCTCAGGCTCAGAGGCCTGGGTGTGATATCGGTCGATCGATCCGATGATGAATATAAGGCCGGCATCTTCTCAGACCTGGGAATACTTCACTTCAACACCGAGAAGACCAACCTCCACGATATCCCCAAGGCAGTGGGAAAAGAGATCGACCTGATCGTCGAAGAGACGGGCAGCTCGATTGTAGCTTTGCACTCCATAATGGTCGTGGGAACAAACGGAGTGGTGGTCTTGGCCTCGATTACGGGAGGAGACAAGCGGATGGAGATCTGTAGCGACTGTTTCAACCAGGGGCTCGTCCTCGGAAATAAGGCTGTGGTGGGGACGGTCAACGCTCATCGGCGGGATTTTGAACGGGGGATTGTTGACCTGCTGGCCATAGAGGAGAGGTGGCCGGGGGTGCTCTCAAGGCTAATCACAGCGAGATATCCTCTGGAGGATTTCAAAGAGGCATTATCCTCTATGCAAGACAACATAAAGGTGGTAATCGATCTCGATGGCGGCCAATCAGGGGGAGGATGAAGATATGACCCGACATATCGCCCTGGGAAATCAGTCTTTGCTGGTTATAGTCATTCGCATAAATCTTTATAATGCATATTATTCAATAAAAATTTCTCTATCCAATAACCTGCATAACTTTTGCATTTAGCGAAACTACAAAAGGACTCCGCAATGATACGTTTCATCT
>NZ_JARFPL010000081.1:0-1779 GCF_029167205.1 Candidatus Methanocrinis alkalitolerans | reverse complement strand
GAGCTGGAAAAAATTAAGATCATGGTCTTGCCGAATGGAGAGAAGATGGCCACTGAGATATCCAAAAAACAGCGCGAAATCCTGGATGCTCTTCATATGTGTGCCTAAACGCTGGGGAGGTCAGGCTATAATAAGCAAATGACTCTGTATTTTGCCCACTTCAACTTCTGCAGAGGGCATGGTTCCCTCATAACTCTGGATTTTTTGGGGCGGAAAAGAAAAAACTGCCCCGCGAAGGAATGTGGCTTGACAGACCACAACTGGTCGCTGAGAGATCTGTTGACTTACCCTTATCACAGAATATCAACCATTTGAAGATGCACCACCCGTATTTAAGCATTTATCATAAAAGGGGAGGGGCTCTACATCCTCTGACTGAAGACCGGGGTTTTACGCCCCTCTCCGCTCCCCAATACCTATAAATCAGTATCTTACGACCTCATCAAACTCCTCCGGGTCCATGTACCGGGGGGTGTAGGTAATCCCCATATCTTCCAGGTCCGTGACGTAAGACCGCAGGTGCTTTCTTGAGCCTGCCAGCAAGCCCTCAAAGACGACCCTCACATCTTCGTTGGTCGAAACTTCCAGCTCCTTCTCCAGGTCGACTATGCTGATCTCCTCGAAGGCGGCCGCCACTTTTAGAGCATCCTCCTGGGACCGCATCCCCTCATCGAGAAGATCGTTGTAAAGATCGATGAGGGTCTGATTCCTGAAGGCCCCCGCCTCCTCTCCCACAGGAAGATCCACCCCGTACTTATCCGCCAGCATCTTCGCCTGGTCCATATGGCTCTGCTCAGATCTGGCGAGATCGAGGAAGATGGTGAGCCTCGTCTCCCGGTATAGCTCGTTATAGAGGTCCCGGGCCACCTTCTCCTCCTCCCATATGAAATGGATAGCCTCTTCCTCTATCGGGGTAAGAGTCGCGACTGCCGCCCCTCCCGTCGGATCCCCGACGAGTTCGTCATCCGATACCATAGTGAGAACCCCCTCACCATAGGCCACATTGTGCTTCAGATATCTCGAGTCCGAGTCCGCCATCGCCCAGATAATGGAGACGCTTTCGCCAGGCACCAGGACCTTGTCGAACTCGTCACCGGTGTCGAGCTTTCTCTTGAACTCTATGATAGTTTCGCCGACCGCCTCAGAGCCTCCATATTCCAGGATGTCGTAGCTTCCGCCGAGGAAGGTGTCGTCTTCATGGGGGCCATAGCGGCCTGTAGAATATAGGTCCAGGACGATGACCTCCCCGTCCTCTACAGTCCCCATGATCATGTCAGAGTCCTTCATCCACTCCAACGGATCGAAGCCTATCGAGATCCAGCCTTCGGTATCTCCTTTAAGAGCCATGTAGAGATGCTCCTGATCGTTCCTCCAGGATATCTCCATCCTCCCTCCCGAATAGCCTGACCTTGAAGGGGCCACCAAGACCATCGACCTAGCGTATTCGTTCTCACCTATAATCCCGTCAGCCTTCCATTCTTCAGTCGCAGCTTTCTCCGAGATCATCGGCTCCACCGGGGGCTCGATACATCCCGATAAGACGAGCAAAAACCCGATCAAGAGCATTTTATAGGCCAACTTCATCAAGAACACCACCTTCTATTAGCTTATTTATCGGATATCAATATGTCGAAAAAGATCTCAATTCAATTCATTGGTCATCGGTTAAGAGAAGAATCGCGATGAGGCAGCGATCTCGGTAGCAAGTACGGTGAGATTGGCTTGGTCAAAAAGGCTACAGCAAGTCAGTCTTGAAATCGGATCAAATCTAGATGACGC
>NZ_JARFPL010000080.1:0-1901 GCF_029167205.1 Candidatus Methanocrinis alkalitolerans | reverse complement strand
AACGTCGCTGTAAATCAAGATCGTCTGCCATGGCGGCAGGCCTTACAGATCATATCTGGACGATTGAAGAGCTTATGAGGACTGTCGTAGTTCCAAATTGTATCAACTCAAAATAGGGAGACTACCGAGAACGGCGCTCAGGACTCAAAATCCTCATCATAGATCAGGCAGGTCATCTCATCATGGCGCCGCCCACGAATACAATTAAATAGCAGTAATGAGACTTGAGCGTTGTCTTTCAGCGCGGGGGTCGCCAAGCCAGGTCAACGGCGCTAGGTTCAGGGCCTAGTCTCGCAGGAGTTCGTGGGTTCGAATCCCATCCCCCGCACTATTTTAGCATTGATTCTGGGAGTGGCTCGTCACCGCTGCCCCGCCAGACAACTGGGGGCCTATCTCTTAAGGGTCAGCTCCCTGGCCCTGGCGTAGGCAGCCTCCGCCTCTTCGGCCCTTCCCAGCACCTCGAGGGCGCTTGCCCTGTTGTACCAGACCTTGACGCTCCCGGGATCGAGCCGGAGGGCCTCGTCGTAGGCCCGGATCGCCTCATCGATCCGTCCCAGGTTTCTGAGGGCAAAGCCCCGGTTGTTCCAGGGCCAAGAGAGATCGGGGTCTAGCCGGATGGCTTCGTCGGAGCATCGGATGGCCTCATCGTACCTGCCCAGGGCCGCCAGTGCGGCGGCCTTGTTATTCCAGGCGCGGGCGTATTCTGGATCTCGTCTGATGGCCTCATCATAAGCGAGGATGGCCTCGGCGTACTTGCCCTCTGAGTAGAAGAAATCGCCTCTGTCCAGCCAATCTATCGCCTCCATCTCAATCCACCTTGGAATAACCGGTCTCGGTCTCATCTCCTCGCCATATGTGAAGAGATGAGACGCCGAACCGGAGGGACTTCGAGGAGGGACTTCGAGGACGTAGCTGGATCTGCCCGATCAAGATATATCGCCTTCATGAGATGGAGATGATCTAACCAGATTCCAGCTTCTCCAGAGCCTCAGAGGCCATCTTTCGGACGGCTTCGGCATCATCCTTCAAAGCCAGAAGAGTGAGGGGCTCAGATGCTCTCGGATCACCTATCTTGCCGAGGGCCTGGGCAGCTCTCCATCGGACACCATAATGTTCATCCCCAAGGGCTCCGATGAGAAGATCAACGGCACGGGGGTCGCCGATCCTGCCAAGGGCCTCTGCAGCCGCTTCTCTGACCCACCTGTCCTCATCCTTTGAAGCCAGATCGGCTAACGGTCCGGCTGTCCTTGAATCTTTTATCCTGCCCAGAGCATGGGCTGCCTGACGTCGGACCATCCGGTCCTCGTCTTTGAGAGCCTCGGTCAGGGGGTCGACCGCCCTCGAATCACCTATGCTGCCAAGTGCAGGGGCAGCCTGCCATCGGACACCCCAATCCTTATCTTTAAGAGCCTCAGTTAGAGGCACTACCGCTCTCGGATCGCCTATATGGCCCAAGGCAGAGGCGGCCGACTGGCGGACCATCACGTCCTCATCCTTGAGGGCCCCTATGAGGGGGTCGACCGCCCTGGGATCGCCTATACTTCCGAGAGCAGAGGCTGCCACCTGACGGACCCGAGGAGACACGTCCTTCAAAGCTCTTATGTGATCGTTTATTATGGGCATCTTAAGCCACCTCCGATAGGACCGGTTCCGGTCTCGACTTTTGTTGTCTTACCTCTCATTCTATTAGTATTCTATTAGATATTTATACTACAACAATCGTAACTATTCAGCCTCCTTTTCAGAATACCCGAAATAAGCGTGAAAAATGGATGACCCGGCTTTCCGCATCAACCCTCCAATCCGTAGTATTTTTCACAATCCTTTCCCAACAATCGAATAATCCTAACAAGATTATCATTCAGATTCGCTATCTTCAGATGCGTTTCACCATTAATCCA
>NZ_JARFPL010000007.1:0-79531 GCF_029167205.1 Candidatus Methanocrinis alkalitolerans | reverse complement strand
ACCTGAACGTCGGCGAAAGCAAGACGTTCACCAAGACCGGGACGGCTTCGGTCGGACAGTACAGCAACACAGCAAAGGCCAACGGGACTTATCAGGAAGAGGAAGTCGAAGACTCCGATCCGAGCCACTACTTCGGCAGTGAGCCTGTGGTGCTGAACCCTGGACTGGAGGTTTATAAGACCGCATCTCCAACCACTGGAATCCCCTCCGATGCCGTCACCTTCACCATCGTCGTGAAGAATACCGGGGAGGTCCCCCTGAACCTCGAGGTTAACGACAGCCTCCCCGCGGGAATGAGCTACGTCTCTGCAGATCCCTACCCGGACAGCGTCGTCGAGAATGCGGACGGGACGACGACGATCGTTTGGGGTCCGGTCCTGGAAACCCTCGACCCTGGTAACGAGACGACGATCACCCTTGTAGGCCACATCGACGAGGATATACCCAAATCCGCCTCGACGACCGATACCCTCACCGTCCTCGGATCTCCCGATCTTGGGAAAGAAGGGAATTTGGCTGGCGAAGAGGTACTCTGGGTCCAGCAGTTCGGTGGAGGGGGCCTTGCCGATACCATTGAGGGTCTGATCTGGGTGAGGGTGAGGCTGGAGGTGGAGCTGGCCAAGATGGTCGAGCTTCGGGAGAGGTTCGATAAAGGGTCAGCTCGTCTCGTCGTCGACGTGGCGGAGGGCGACCTTCCTGGGTACGAGGTTTATAATTACACCAACCCCGCCACAAATGAGCGGCTCGTCCTCTTCATGGACGCCAGGGGGATTCTCACCAGGTCCGAATACCATAACCCCGGCATGGACGCGGTCCTCACCTCAGAGTACGGTCCCGATGGGTCCTTGATATTTGACGGCATCCTATTGGCCTCGAGGATGGAGGGGCTTTCCATCGACTACGACGTGCCCTCATCCGACTTCAAGATCAGGACGGTCTTCGACTACAACACCGGAGATACCCTCATCGAGACGGTGAATCCAAAAGGAGAGGTGATCCGGAGAGATTACAGGAAGACGCCGGGGGTACCCAAGTTCAAGGAGTTCCGGCTCCGCAACTCCGTTTCGGCGACCGGCAGCTCCGATGAAGGGACCGTTTCAGATTACGACTTCGCGGACGTGATAGTCAGCTACCACTCCGAGCTCAAGTTGACGAAGGTCGCATCGCCTATCATAGCCCGCGTCGGTGCCGTCATCACCTATAACTTCACCGTGGAGAACGTAGGCAGGACCACCATCAGCGACCTCGAGCTCTTCGACGACAGGCTGAACAGATACATAGACCTCAATAGAACGACGCTGAAGCCCGGAGAGGTGGCGTTCGGGGAGGCGGAATATACAGTAGTCTCCAGCGACCTGTTCGGTCCCATAGTGAACAACGCGACGGTGACCGGAACTGATCCCCAGGGCGACCTGATCGAGGATTCGGATACCGCCTTCGTCCCCTTGGCATTTCCAGGTGAATCGAGCATCGTTCTTACCAAGACCCCTGACAAGACCGAGGTCGAGGTAGGGGGAATCGTGACGTATACGTTCGTCGTCAAGAACCGCGGCCAGACCAACATTACTAACCTCGAGCTAATCGACAATAAGCTTCCCAACGTAAACGCCAGTATACTCAACACAAAGAACTTGACGCTTAAGCCCGGAGAAGAGGCGGTCGGGACTGCAAAGTACACGGTCCTCCCAGAAGATTTGCCGGGCCCCTTAGTCAACAACGCCAGGGTAACCGGAACTGATCCACAAGGCAATTTGAAAGAGGATTCTGCCTCTGCCAATGTTCAGATAAGGTCAGAGATTAGAGTGACGAAAACTGCTCTCCAGAAGTCGGTGAGGCCGGGAGACGAGGTGACGTATCAAATCAATGTAAGCATAAACGGGGGTACGTGCGGCGCGATAAAAGTCAGCGACGTATTTGATAGGCCGGTGGAGTTCGTCAGCGCCGACCCGTGGCCCTCGGCTAGGGGTGATCGTTGGCAAGAGTGGAATCTCAATGGATGTCGCAATATCACCCTCGTAGTCAGGGTCCCAAAGACGCAGGAGTTCACCTTCGACATGATCCAGGGCGTCTCGGGGGAGGGCTTCGTCAAAGTGGCCAACGATTACAGGACAGCACCGCCCTCTTATATCCTCACCAACACAGTCAAAGTCACGGATGTTGACAATGACACGGATGTTGACAATGACACGGAGACCGTCCTTGTTGGCGAAACTGGAACCGAGCTTCAGACTAGAGAGTACGGTAGCGGCAACTTCGACGTCGAAGAGCGGGTCTCTATCTTCACCGCGAACAAGTCGATCGAGTGGGAAGAGGACCTCTCTGCCACCTACAAGCCCACTTCGATAACCCTCTACAACAACAGAACCGTGGCTTTCGACTCCGCCTGGGTCAAGAAAGCCAGGGCTAAAAATTACGTCACCGGCACCACCATGACCGAGACATATCACGACGCCGTCCGGCTCGACCGCGAGTCGCGCATGTTCCTCGACAAGAACGAGTCGGTGATGGAGGTAGATAGCGACTTCGACGGCCGGGGTCACATCGGGTTCCTGAAGATGCCCTCCAACACCTCGGACCCCAAGGTGCCTCCCACCTTCGAGCTGCGGGAGGACTACGTCGGAAGCTTCAAGATCCTCCAGAGGGTCGACGAGTACGGACGGGGAGTCTCCTACGAGAAGTCGGCGGCGGGATCGGGGCTCGTCGTCGGGGACAGACGGATCGGCTCCTCCCAGAGGTCTTACGAGTCGGGGACCGGAGCCTACGACTCGGAGGAGATCATCGAGACCGCCACCAACTACATCGCAAAAGACATAAGCCTCGTATACGCCCCCATGAGCTCGAAGCTCACCGACGACGTCTCCATAGAGGCCTCCGTAAAGTGGAAGGAAGGGATCTACTCGAAGACCCCGGGGATAAGTTACATTGGAGAGGGGTACACCTCCATCGACCGGCTCGATAAAGAATCGGTCTTCAGGGGCCTAAACGACCTCTCGACGGAGGCCGATTTCGTCGGCTCTGCACGATACAGGGTCGTGGTGGCTGATAGATCCGGGAACGAGACCGGGAACGTCTCCGGCAAGAAGAGGTCTGATGCGCTCATCGACTTCGACGAGGTCTATTCAGGAGATTACTCCATAGCAAGACGGATTCTCCTGGAGGGCGTTCCGAAGTACGACCATCCCCACATATCCCTATCCAAGGTGGGAGAGGGCAACGCCAACTTAAGCCAGGTCCACTACATCATCACCGTCGCCAATGACGGCAACGCTCCCCTTGAGAACGTAACCATCGAGGATACCTTCCCGAGAGGGACTGCGTATCTCAGCTCATCCCGAAGGCCCGACGTGATCGCCGCCGACAGGGCGATATGGAACATCGAGGAGGGCTTGGCCGCAGGCGGAGTCCTGAATATCGACCTCACCCTCGACGTCACCGAGGGCGCAGGGGGGCTCGTCAACGTCGTCAAGGCGACGGCCGACGCCGGGAACGATACCGTCCTCACCGCCAGCAACTTCTCGGTCCTGGAGGCGGGATGGCTATCCTGCTGCCCCGATGAGATCTTCGCCAGCAAGACTGCCGCAGTAGATCCGGTCCTCAATAACGTCGTCCTGTACAGGCTGACGGTCCAGAACCTCCAGGACCGTCCGGTCGTCGCCAGGATCGAGGACACCCTCCCCCAGGGTATGGACCTCCTCGGATCGTCTATGATGCCGTCGGAGCATGACCGGTCGAGGGGGCTCATCGCCTGGGTCGTCGCAGATCTGAAGCCCGGAGAGGTAAAGAGCATCGAGTACCTCGTAGAGGCCCGTTACCCAGGCCGCTATTTGAACGTCGCTGAGGTCGATCCGTACACCCTCGACGGCGAAGAGCTCCGGATGGTGAGCGTCTCCGCCGTCGTCGAGGTCGGCCCCTTTGATGAGGCGGAGGCACCCCCCTGCTGGACGCCGCCGGACTGGGGGTTTTTGTACAGCCCCATCACGTGGGAGATGACGTGCGATGGGGCCTTCTGAGGGGATCGCCAGTGAAGGCCTCTCCCCGCCCCAAACCTTTTTCGGGGCTTTGAGATTGCCGACAGCTGGGCGGAGGTCGGGTCCGATCAGAGGACGCACTCGGAGCAGTCGATGCAGCTGCACTCTATGTTGGTGATCTTCCACTTGAGCGCCCACCGCTTCATCTCCTTGACGATCTCCACGATCTCAAGGCCGCTCTCCGTCAGGGAGTATTCGGCCTTCGCAGGGAAGGACCCTTCATCGACCCTCCTCTCCACGAGCCCTTCCCTCTCCAGCTCCTTCAGCCTCGCCGAGAGCACCTTCGCGGTGATCCCGGCGAGGCAGCTCTTCAGCTCGCTGAACCGCCTCTTATGCCCTTCGCCCTTGTATAGCTCCAGGAGGATGAGGAGGGTCCACTTCCGGGCAATGTACTTCACCGTCCTGTTGACGGTGCAACCTTCCTGCATGGTATCCTGGTGGAAACCTCCAAGCCTATATACGTTGGTATCCTAAGTATACCATGGCGGGGAAGGACGCCCCACCAGGAGCTAGATTATGAAGGTCGTGGTATTCTACAGCGGCGAGTTCGGAAGGACCCTCATCGGAAACCTGGTCAACGCCTCGGGGTTCTGCATATCCTGCGGCGATGCCTGCACCCTCTGCAAATCCGGCAAGTACAGCCTCGCCGAGGATCTCGTCTCCGTCATCGAGATGCCCGACCCCGACACCCTCGACGACTTCCTCGACGACGCCGACCCCTACATACCGCCGGATATACCCGAGGCGGATATCGCCATCGTCTCCAACGTCCACCCCGACATCATCTTCGGCCTTTTGCCGATCCTGAAAGATAAAGGGTATCGGGGGATCATCGGCGGATCGGAGAGGCCCAAAGAGCTCCCCCTGGGCCTTCGGACCCAGCTCGCCGAGGAGGCGGATAAGCTCGGCCTGGAGGCGGCCTTCGCCAAGCCCTTCTGCGCCCTCCGCCCCGATCCGGCAAATCCGACCATATCGGCCTTCATGGAGAAGGCCCACTTCGGCGAGCCGAAGATAGAGGTCCTCACCCAGAAGAGCCGGGCGGGCAAGGAGACGATCCTCGCCGCCAACGTAGTCAGGTCCGCACCCTGCGGGTCCACATGGTACGTCGCCAAGAGGATGACCGGCCTTGAGACCGACCAGCCGGACCTGCGGGAGAGGATCTCCGAGGCCCACCACGCGTACCCCTGCACCGCCAGCATGGACCAGGACCCTGAGCTGAAAGACACCATCCTCCACAAGGCGGGCTACATCATCAGGGAGGCGGTGGAGGAGGCCATCGGACGGAGCGAGAGGGCGGAGCCGAAAGACTCGGGGACGTTCTCCGGATCGGGGAGGCCACGGGTGGAGGGGTGACGGCCGAACGCCATATTTTTGGATAGTTTTGATATAGGTTGATGGCCCAGAGAGACGGAAGAGAAAGAGAGGATAAAAAACAAAGGAGCTGGAAGTACATGGCAAAAGACCTGATGGAAAAAGGAGCGATCCTCCAGAGAGACAAAGAGACGTACGCCATCGCCCCCCACATCGCGGGAGGGATCATCGACCCGGCGGGTCTTAAGAAGATCGCCGAGGTGGCGGAGAAGTACAACGCAGCGGCCCTAAAGATAACCTCAGCCCAGAGGATAGCCATCGTCGGCCTCAAGCCCGAGGACCTGGACTTTGCCTGGGCGGACCTGGGGATGAAGCCGGGGGCTGCGATAGGTCTCTGCGTCAGGTCCGTCAAGATCTGTCCGGGGACGACCTTCTGCAAGAGGGGGCTACAGGACTCCGTCGGCGTCGGCCTGAAGCTCGATGAGTTGTATCATGGGATGGATATGCCCTCCAAGTTCAAGATGGGGGTCTCGGGCTGCCCCAACTCCTGCGCCGAGCCCGCCGTCAAGGACCTGGGACTCATGGGGACGGCCAAAGGCTGGACCGTCCTGGTGGGAGGAAACGCGGCCCGTAAGCCCCGGCTCGGGGTCGTCCTGGCGGAGGCGCTCTCCGACGAAGAGGCTCTGGCTCTGGTGGAGAAGGTGATCGGCTACTACAAGGCCAACGCCGAGAAACAGAGGCTCGGCGAGTTCATCGAAGAGATCGGCTTTGAGAAGTTCCAGGGAGAGGTCCTCTGAGTTCATGGTAGTTTGAAGGGCTTGAGGGGAGAGGGGCGATGGTGTGCGGCTCGATCTGGCTGACAATCGCCGATGATCACCGGAGATGGTCTTCCATGATGGCGATGGCGCAGTACTTCCCGCACATGGTGCAGCCGTCCGTTCCGCCGCGAGAACGGATCTCCATCGCCCTATCTCCGTCGATGGCGAGCTTGAACTGATCCCCCCAGTTCCTCTTTCTCCTATGCCTCGCCAGCATCTCGTCCTCGAGCCTTGGTCCGTACTTCATGGTGTCGCCGATGTGGGCCGCGATCTTGAAGGCCACCACCCCCTCTCTAACCTGGGCTGCATCGGGGAGGGCGAGGTGCTCGGAGGGGGTTATGTAACAGAGGTAGTCGGCCCCGGCGCCGGCCGCCATGGCTCCTCCAACGGATCCGGCGATGTGGTCGTACCCGACGCCGATATCTATGGGGAGGGGGCCGGCGACGAATAGGGGCCTATAGTTCGTTCGTTTCTTGTAGAGGGCGACGTATTCGGGTATCTTATCCGGCCTGACGTGGCCCCCCATCCCCTCCACGATCACCTGGACCCCCAGATCGTTCGCCCTCTTCGCCAGGTCAGCGTTCATCTCCATCTCCGCCACCTGTACCGCGTCCATGGGGTCGGAGATGCACCCGCTCCTCATGGTGTTTCCCAGAGATAGGACCGCGTCCCTTTCGGCGAGGACCCCGCATATCTCGTCGAAATGGGCGAGGAAGGGGTTCTCCTCGCCCTTCTGGAGCATCCATGCCGACGTGAAGGAGCCGCCCTTGGAGACGACCCCCATGATCCTCTTCGCCCTCTTCAGCTCCACCAGCATATCGAGGGTGATGGCCGCATGGACGACGACGGACGACGCCCCCGCCCCGACCTGCTTTCTGATGGTCTGGAGGATTTCGCCCCCGGTTATGGAGTCGAAGGAGCCCTTCTCGGCGACGGCCTGATAGATGGGGACCGTCGTTAGGGGGGCGCTGGTCGCCTTTTTGATCCTCCTGAATATCTCGTCGATGGGACCCCCCATGGAGAGGTCGGTGACGGTGTCGGCGCCGTACCTCTCGGCGGCCATCGCCTTCTCCACCTCCCCATCGGGATCGATGAGATCGGCGGAGGTCCCGACGTTGGCGTTTACCTTCGTCCTCAGCCCCTCCCCGATCCCCAGGGGTGGTTTGCCGTCTCTCACCATTACGACAGCTCGGCCTGCAGCCACCCTCCTCTGCAGAAGATCGGGGGCCATCCCCTCCGCCTCGGCCACCACGCTGATGGCCGGAGACTCTTCGCCGCCGATGGCGGCCCAAAGAAGGTTCTCTTTCGACGACATATTCAGACCTGGGCAAAATCCAGATAACCCCGTCCCGCCGGGGAGATCACCATATCCCAGGAACCTCCTCGCCGCAGGAAGGGCACCTGCCGCCGACGACCCCGTTCCTCGCCACCCGAAAGCCTAACCGCTCCACCAGCGCCTCGCCGCAACGCGGACAGGTCGTGTTCTCGTCCTCGCCGGGGATATTCCCACCGTAGACGAAGTGCAGCCCCGCTCCCCTTCCGATCTCCACCGCCCTCCGGATCGTCTTTGCGGCCGTTGGTGGGGCGTCCCTCAGCTTGTAGGTGGGGTAGAAGGCGGTGACGTGCCAGGGGATATCCGGGCAGATCCCGGAGAGAAACTCGGCGATATCCCGGAGCTTCTCGTCGGAGTCGTTGTATCCGGGGATGAGGAGGGTCGTCACCTCCACCCATATCCCAAGGCTCCACAAAAGCTCGATCGTCCTCTTGACGGGCTCCAATCTCGCTGCGCAGACCTTCTTATAAAATTCGTCGTCGCCCTTCAGGTCGACGTTGATGGCGTCGAGGTACGGCTCGATCGTCCTCGCCGCCTCTTCGGTCATGTAGCCGTTGCTGACGAAGACGTTCTTTAATCCTTTATCCGCCGCAAGCCTGGAGACGTCGAGGGCATACTCAAAGAATATCGTCGGCTCGGTGTAGGTGTATGCGACCGAGATGCAGCTGGCTGCCAGGGCCTCGGCCACCACCCTCTCAGGCTCGACGAACTGCCCCGGTATGACCCCTTCGTCGGCCGGGATCTGGGATATGTCGGCGTTCTGGCAATGGAGGCACCTGAAGTTGCAGCCCGCCGTGGCGATGGAGTAGCTGAGGTGGCCGGGGATGAAGTGGTAGAGGGGCTTCTTCTCTATCGGGTCGACGTGCATGGCGATGAGCTTGCCGTAGACGAGGGTATTGAGGGTCCCTCCATCGTTCTTTCGCACGCCGCAGATCCCCCTCTTCTCGGGCTTTATCCGGCATCTGTGGCTGCATAGGCCGCACCGAACATCTCCTCCATCGATCTTCTCGTAAAACATCGCTTCGGTCATCTCGATCACCACCCATCCGGGGAGAAAAGATCTCACCAAATAAGTGGTGATCATCAGTTATAATTATTTCCCTTATAATTATTCTCCAGAGAGCCGACGACGACGACGTCTGCGATTCTCATCGCCTTCGCCCCTCAAGCCGAATGGCAGGAGATGGGAACGATGACGACGGATGGGAGAGGCGAATAGAGAGATCGTTAAAGAATATGGAGAGAAGGGCTACAGGATAAGGATGAGGCCGGACGAGAATACAGGATGGATAAAAGAAAAGGCGGAAGAGCTCTTGGCTCTTCCAGATACTTTATTACTCTCTCTTCCTCAAGACGAGGTAGGATACCGCCAGAAGGCCGGTGATGGCGAAGACAGCCTCGAATCCGGGGATGCCATTCTCTTCCTCGGGCTCCTCTACCGGCTCCTCATG
This sequence comes from Candidatus Methanocrinis alkalitolerans, assembly GCF_029167205.1. NCBI lineage: Archaea > Methanobacteriati > Methanobacteriota > Methanomicrobia > Methanotrichales > Methanotrichaceae > Methanocrinis > Candidatus Methanocrinis alkalitolerans. The sequence goes on along the minus strand of NZ_JARFPL010000007.1, from coordinate 70,590 downwards.
TACGGGCTCCTCGACGACGGGCTCCTCAACGACGACGGGCTCGACGACGGGCTCCTCAACGACGACGGGCTCGACTACCGGCTCAGGGGCGGCGACGGGCACGGGAGCGGGCTCCTCATCCTCAGCCTCGATGGTCATCTCCTTGTAGATGTAGAACCGCAGGGGGTTCTCAGGGGAGATATCATCCTGGTCGGCGGTCTTGATCCTGATGTTCTCCATCAGAGAGACGTCCCGCTTCTTGGTGAGGGTGATCTTGTTGTCCTCGTTGTTCATCATGATCGTCTTGGCGTCGGCGTCCACCGTCTGGATCGTCATCTTGTCGTACTCGGTGTCCTCCTCGATATCGGCGTAGGTGTCGGAGATCTGCCAGATGCCGTTTACGGTGGCAAGGTCAGTCTCGGCGCCGCGGAAGGCGTTCTTGAAGTGGACAGCTATGGTCACGATCTTCTCGGTGTCGCCCAGGTCCTTCTTGTAGATGTAGGTCTTGTCCTTGAGGGTTGCGCCGGCCTTGGAGGGCTCGATTACGGCGGCGTCGACGACTGCGCCGTTCTTCATCAGCTGAACGAAGACCTTGTTGCCGTCGAGGTCGATCGCCTGGATGGCGAGCTCATAGTCCTCGGCGAGCTTCAGGGGCGTCCCGCTGGCGAAGGTCCTCTCTTCATCGTCGTCAATAAGAACCCTGGAGAGCTGCTCGTCCTTCATCAGGTTGGCATCGGTGGATTCGGTAAAGAGGTGGCTGCCCTCGTCGTAAGCTGCGAAGTACTCTTCAGCCAAAAAGCCGATGGTCCAGTACTGACCCCACTGATCGAAGTCGAACTTGGAGTTCTGGGCCTCAGTGGTATAGACGACGCCGTTGGGCTCTTCGAGAGCGTTGCCGGTGATCGTCATGGTGATCTTCTCGGTGCCGAGGTTGTCATCGATGTCGTAGTAGAAGCCGGCGAAGGATGAAACATCCCACTCAACGGTTCCCATTCCGAGGTCCTTGAAAGTTCCCCTGATCTCGTAGGTCCCAGGCTCCGTTATCTCCTTGTAGAAGAAGAACCGCAGGGGGTTCTCAGGGGAGATATCGTCCTGGTCGGCGGTCCTGATCCTGATGTTCTCCATCAAAGAGACGTCCCGCTTCTTGGTGAGGGTGATCTTGTTGTCCTCGTTGTTCATCATGATCGTCTTGGCGTCGGCGTCCACCGTCTGGATCGTCATCTTGTCGTACTCGGTGTCCTCCTCAACGTCCTTGTAGGCGTCGGAGATCTGCCAGATTCCGTCGATGGTCGCGAGGTCGGTGTCGGCGCCGCGGAAGGCGTTCTTGAAGTGGACGGCCACGATCACGATCTTCTCGGTGTCGCCCAGGTCCTTCTTGTAGACGTAGGTCTTGTCCTTGAGGGTTGCGCCGGCCTTGGAGGGCTCGACTACGGCCGCGTCGACGACTGCGCCGTTCTTCATCAGCTGGACGAAGACCTTGTTGCCGTCGAGGTCGATCGCCTGGATGGCGAGCTCATAGTCCTCGGCGAGCTTCAGGGGCGTGCCGGTGGTGAAGGTCCTCTCCTCGTCATCGTCCATCAGGACCCTGGAGAGCTGCTCGTCCTTCATCAGGTTGGTGTCGGTGGACTCATCAAAGAGGAGGCCTCCCTCAACGTAAGCGGCAAAGTACTCATCAGCCAAGAAGCCGATGGTCCAGTACTCGCCCCAACCCTCGAAGTCGAAGTCGTTCCTCTGGGCTTCAGTCATGTAGACGACGCCGTTGGGCTCATCGAGAGCGTTGCCGGTGATCGTCACAGTGAGGGACTCTCTGCCCAGGTCCTCGTCGATGTCATAGTAGAGAGCTGCAAACTCCTGCGGGCCCCAGGTATAGACTGCGCCGTCTACAACATCGGCCACAGGACCGCGGATCTCCACCTTGTCGACTGCGCTTACTGCCATCGCTGACGCGAGCAGCACCATAAATGCGGTAAGCGTAATCGCGGTCACTTTCTTCATTATATCAATAACCTCCTACTTTTCCCCTATGGGGTTAGGTTCACGCAGCATACAGTATGATTATTCTTAAAACTATTGCCCACACTGATCTTCCCGCCGCTGCGGCGTGGCCAAGCGGCGCCACCAGGTGCCGTTTGGCATCAATATGACACTGTATAGCTGCATCACCCTCCCGATCCCTTTGGGACTATGGAGATATTGTAGAGGATTTCACCATATATCTTTTGTGGTCTCTCTCTCGAAACATAATCCCCCTTGCACCCGAAATTTGGGATGGAAAGCCTCCCGGATAAGCTAAGAGCTCTCACCGATCCGGGGATTAGGGCCAACCCCACAGAGCAGATCTCTGCGACGACGATAAAAGAGTATGCACCAAAGGAAGGAAGAAGAGGTGCGAAGGAAGGTCCAGGGAAAGTTGTTTCTACATAAGAGCCGATAGATGGGAGCATATGGCGCGAACTGGGCTTATATACCACCCCATCTACCTGGAGCACGAGACCGACGGCCATCCCGAGAGGAAGGAGCGGCTCACCACGATCCTCGAGAAGATAGAGTCCTCGAACCTCGACCTGGAGTTCATCACCCCCCGGCCCGCCACCCTGGAGGAGGTGGGGACGATCCACTCTCACGGATACATAGAAGAGGTGAGGGCCGTCTCCGAGCGGGGTGGAGGATATCTGGACCTGGATACCGTCGTATCATCGAGGTCTTATGAAGCCGCCCTCATGGCGGCGGGGGGGGTGATCACCGGCATCGAACTGGTGAACGACGGCCTGGATAACGCCTTCGCCCTGGTGAGGCCCCCAGGGCATCATGCCCTCCCCAACAGGGGGATGGGGTTTTGCATATTCAACAACGTCGCCATCGGGGCGAGGTCAGCCCAGAAGATGGGGCTACATAAGGTCCTCATCGTCGACTGGGACGTCCACCACGGCAACGGGACGAGCGCCGTATTCTACGACGATCCGACGGTCCTTTATTTCTCCACCCACCAGTCGCCCCACTATCCGGGGACCGGGAGGGTGAGAGAGCTGGGGATGGACGGAGCCGAGGGGTTCACGGTGAACGTACCCCTCCCCTGGGGGACGGGAGACTCCGGCTACTTCGCCGCCTTCGAGGAGGTGCTCAAGCCCGTGGCCCTGGAGTTCTCCCCCGACATCGTCCTCGTCTCCGCCGGCCAGGACCCCCATGCAGCCGACCCCCTCAGCAGTATGAACCTCACCACCGAGGCCTTCGGATATATGGCGGCGGCGGTCAAAGAGATCGCCGACTCCTGCTGCCAGGGGAGGCTCGTAGGCGCCCTGGAGGGAGGATACAACCTCGACGCCCTCTCCGACTCGATGGTGGCCATATTGAGGTCCTTCAAAGGTGAGGCACCGCCGCGGATCGATGTGGAGATGGACCCGAGGGCGTCGGAGAGGATCGATGAGGCGAAGAGGGCGATGGCCCCCTACTGGAGCTGCTTCTCGTAAAAAGAAGGGGGTTCATCCGATCTTCTGTCGCGCCGAAAAGTACCTGGCCAAAAAGGCCCGAAACTCCGGGTCTTCAATCTTCAAAAGCTCGATGCCCCCGTATATCTTGTAGCGACGCTTCAGCTCGCGGCCCAGGTGGCGGCCCATGGATAGGGACGCCACCCGACCTTCGAGGAGGTCTGAGGCTAAAACGAACCTCCGGGGAACCTCCACCACCACCCGACCGTCCTGGACGTAAGGGCCCGAAAGGGGGTGGGGGTGGCTTTCGACGAACTTCTTTGCGTGCTCCGCCTCCCAAGCCGGCGGGCCGACCCTCCTCTCCACCTCCGGAAGGGTCGCCACCTCCAGCTCGAAGAGGATCCTGATGACGCCGCAGATCTTCGATCTTCTCCCGCCGTTCCCATCGCCCATCTCAAAGCTGACCTCTTTATGCCAGTCGGCATCCGACCGGAGGACCGAGAAGCCGCTCCTGTGGAAGAGGGCGCGGACCGACTCCTCCGCCTTTCGAAGCTGCGGGAATATCACGTCCTCCACCTGGTCGGGGGCCGGAAACTCCAGCAGGAGGAGGGTGCTCTTTCGCCTATCCAGCTCCTCGCGAAGCTCCTGATCGTTCAACGGCGCAGGGGGAGACGGGAAGAAGAAGTCCAGGTCCGGCTCCTCCAGAAATAGACGGGACGCGGAGACGAACGTGAACATTCTGTCCAGGGTAAGGGCGGCGGCGACGTTCCGGGCCGGATCGACGGGGTCGACGACGACCAGGGGGTCGGCGTGGTCCCGGGAAGAATGGGCCGAGAGGTCCATCACCTCCCCCGGCCGCCAGAGGCCGGCCTCTTCCAGGACGGCGAGGAAGGTGCCGTACCTGATGATGAGGAGCTCCGCCAGGTACCCGGAGAAGCCCCCGACCTTCAGCTCCGACCCGTAGACCCCGATCCCCTTCATGAACTGCTTTGTGAGGAGGACCTCGTCCTCGAGCCCCCCGATCCTGGCCGAGACGTACCGGCTGTGAAAGGGGGTCCTGTCAACGGCGGAGATGATCTTTGAGGCGTCCTCCACCAGGTAGCAGGGGACGAGGTCTATCTGGAACCCCTCGAAGGTGGCGCGGACGTAAGCGTGCTCTGCGTACCTCTCCTCGTGCTCCGGCGCCACGAGCCTTCCCATCTCCAGAGCGGGGAGGAGGGGCGACCCCTCGGGGACGCCGATGAATACATCCAGGTCGTGGTCTCCCGAGAGCCACGTCCCCCTGGCGGCAGACCCCGCCAGGATCGGCTCGCATTCGACCCCCATCGCCTCGGCCAGCTCTTCGATCCGCGCGACGATCTTCTCGGCGACGAAGGCCAGCCTCGCTCGCTCCTCGACTGACGGCCTTACCCGGGAGAGGACCTGCTCAAGGACGGGAGAGGGGGAAGGCTGCGACGTCCTCGTAGATGGGGCCTCCAGGGGTGAGGGTGCTCTTCTTCAGAATGAACTCCTCCGCCGTGAACTCGCCGAGGTCGACATCCCTATAGGGGGCGAGCTTTGAAGCGAGGAGGGCCGTAGTCTCGGGGGTGGGCCATCCAACTCTCGCGATGGTGGCGTGGGATGTGAACTTCCGCGCCTCGCGGGGAAAGCCCAGGGGGACGAGGGCCTCCTCGACGGCGGAGAAGAGGGGCTCAAAATCCCCCAGCGCCCCGATCCAGACGACCCTGATGGACCTTCCGGGAAAAGTCCCGATACCCGCCACCCTGGCGGTGAAGGCCGGCTGCTCGACGGTCCTGAGGGCTCCGACTACCCGGTCCATCTTCGGGAGAGGAACGTCCCCCAGGAACTTGAGGGTGACGTGGATGAGGTCGGGTTTTACGAGCCTCACCCCCGGAAGGTCGATCTCCTCCTGGAGCTTGGCGATATCCTCACGGATCGAGGCGGGGATCTCCACGGCGACAAAAGACCTGACCCCCCTGGCAGCCCCTCCGCCCTTATTTGATCTCGTCCTCTTTTCAGCCATCTATCGACCTACCTGAGAACCCCGCCCCGGCTCGCCGAGGTGACGGACCTGCTGTACCTCGCCAGCATCCCCTTCGCGACCTTGGGGGCGGGGGGCTTCCAGGCGGCCCTCCGCCTCTCGAAGGTCTCCGGGTCCACGAGGAGGTCGATCCTCCGGCCTTCGATATCGATTCCTATCTCGTCGCCGTCCTCCACCAGGGCTATGGGCCCGCCGACAGCCGCCTCGGGGCATACGTGGCCGATGCAGGGACCTCTGGTTCCTCCGGAGAACCGGCCGTCGGTGACGAGGGCTACGGAGTCGCCGAGGCCAGCCCCCTGGATCGCAGACGTCGGCGAGAGGGTCTCCCTCATGCCGGGCCCCCCCTTCGGCCCCTCGTACCTGATGACGACGACGTCTCCGGCGACGACTTTGCCTCCGACTATCCCCGCCAGCGCCTCTTCTTCGGAGTTGTAGACCTTGGCGGGGCCGGTGTGCTTCCTCATCGACCCGGTGACCGCCGTCTGCTTGACGACGGAACCCTCGGGAGCGAGGGACCCCTTCAGGATCGCGATCCCGCCCTCGGGATGGACGGGGTCGTCCAGGGTTTTTACGACCTTCGCGTAGGTCTCGGGGTTGGCGGGCCTGAACTCGGCGATCTCCTCGCCGAGGGTCCTGCCCGTCACCGTCAGGACGTCCAGGTGGAGCTTCGACTCCAGCCGCTTCATCACCGCGGGGATCCCCCCGGCCCGCTCCAGGTCGAGGATGTGGTAGGGGCCGCCGGGCCTGAGGTTGACGAGGTGGGGGGTCTCCCGGCTCAATCTATCGAAATCCGCGAGGTCGAGGTCGATATCGAACTCCGAGGCGACCGCCGGTATATGGAGGGCGGTGTTGGTGGAGCCGCCGATGGCCATGTCCATCCGAATGGCGTTCTCGATCGATTTGGGGGTTACGATATTCCTTGCGGTGATCCCCTTCTCGATCAGCTCGACGATCTTCACCCCCGACTTCTTCGCGATCCTCATCTTCTTCGCGTCGGCGGCGTGGGCGGTGGCGCAACCGGGGAGGCTCATCCCCAGGGTCTCCGTGAGGCAGGCCATGGTGTTGGCGGTAAAGAGGCCGGCGCAGGACCCGGCTCCCGGGCATGCGAGGCTCTCCAGGACCTCCAGCACCTCGCCCCCCTTCTGCCATCCTTCGAAGACGTCGATGAGGTCCAGCTCCTTATCGCAGGCGAAGCCGGGGTACATGGGGCCTCCGGTGACGGCTATCGCCGGAAGGTCGAGCCTGCCGGCCGCCATCAGATGTCCCGGAACGATCTTGTCGCAGGAGGAGATCAAGACCATCCCGTCGAGCTGGTGGGACTCCATCATCACCTCGATGGTATCCTCGATGATCTCCCGGCTGGGAAGAGAGTACCTCATCCCCCGGTGGCCCATGGCGATCCCGTCGCAGAGGCCGATGGTGTGAAACTCGAAGGGGACGCCCCCCGCCATCCTGATCCCGGCCTTAACCGCCTGGGAGATCTTATCCAGGTGAATGTGGCCGGGTATGAACTCATTCCAGGAGTTCGCGACCCCGACGAAGGGGCGACCCATCTCCTCGTCGATGAGCCCTGTAGCCTTGAGGAGCGCCCGATGGGGCGCCCTCTCGGGCCCAACCTTGGTGATATCGCTTCTCATGAGAAGAACCTCAAAACCAGGCTAAGATTTCGTATCTTATTAAGTAGTTGGTGATTATTTGCCCTATTAGGATTCGGTCGCGTACTCGATCTACTGAAAATCGCCACTCGAATCGAATTCAAGGGACGTATTTTCCGCCAAACAGCCATTACGTCACCCGTTAGCGCTATTCAGTAATCTGGGTACGCGACCTAGGATTCCAATGAAGGGACCAAATATGTCATCCAGATCGAGGATTTAAAACAAATAGGGCCGATATAATGGCCCACAAATTAGTATAAAACTAAGGATATGTCATTGTCGCCACCTTTCTATTTACATCAGAATGGTGGATCGTATCAGCATAATCCTCAGTTTCTTTCCCTTTAACCGCGACACTGAGATCGAATGAAGTCGATTCTGGCCGAATATCCCACAATGCTGGATCCCAATATACAAATGCGCTATATTCGCCTTTAGGCGGTATTGTGCCTTTCTTCCAATAAACAGTCTCGGCCTGAACTTCGCTCTCGTTGTCATAATAGCGAACTACTCGCACGTCTGGATTAAAAATATCGCTACCAATACACCAAATAGTATCATCATTGGGTGTTACAATACCCAACGCTATTGGTCCACCCGACGGCCAATTTAAGGTGATTTGGATATCACCAGCCACCTCATCGATATCACTCCTGGTCAAGTTCTCTGGCTCAGGTAATGGTATCGTCCTTGGAAGTTCCCATTCATAACTCGCTTCGGTCCTTGTTAATCCGAATATATTCGACCGCCACACATAATCAGGAAGATCCCTAAAACGTTGTCCGCTCTCAAGTTCTTGATCGGTCAATATTGCAACGATTCCATAAGTGGTACCTATATGCTCTGGGTGTATCCTGGGATCTTCTCCAAAATAAACATTTGACCGCCAAAGGCCATCCGAATAAGTTTCAGTATCCTGAACCCACCATGGACCAAATGCCTCCTTGGGCCAAACGAGAAGGTATGCATTTAATCCGGATGCCTCTTTTGCCGAGTAATTGCCCCCAACGGTATACATCCATGAAACGTTTCCACCATCTTGAGGCTTAATGATCTCTACATAGGTTTCATTATCGGGTATTTTTGGGAGAAGCTCCCACTCATAACCCGCACCTGTCCTAGTCACTTCGATCTGATCAGACCGCCCTACATGAGGAGGGAGATCTGTGAATCTCTGCCCAGCTCTTAGTTCTTCATCCGTTGCCACTGCAATGACCGTATAGGCGGTGCCTATATCCTCATCGCGACCTCTCCCAAAGTAGGCGTAAGACCTCCAACTTCCGTTAGACACTGTTTCGGTCTCCTGGACCCACCACGGACCGAAGGCCTCGTTGGGCCAGACGAGAACGTAGACCTTTAATCCCGAATTCACGGTGGCTGAAGAATTGCCTTGGAGAGTGTACATCCACGAAACTTCTCCATTATCCTGAGGTTTGCCGATATCTACAAAATAATCCTCTGTTGGAACTTGATCGGCCATTATCGCCCCGACTCTCGTTACCGTGACCGGATCAGATTTCGCCTCGTGGTCTGGGATATCTGCGAATCTCTGCCCAGGGTTTAGCTCTTCCTCCGTTAGTATCGCGATGACGCTATAGGTGGTGCCTATGTCCTCATCAGTGCCTCGCCCAAAGTAAGCCTGAGACTTCCAACTACCATCAGGATTTGTATTGGTCTCCTGAACCCACCACGGACCGAAGGCCTCATTGGGCCAGACGAGAACGTAGGCCTTTAATCCCGAACCCACCGTGGTCGAAGAGTCGCCTTCAACAGTGTAAATCCACGTAACTTCCCCACCATCCAGCGGTTTATCAATCTCTATAAAATGCTGGCCGCTGGAAGTGCCCGCAAAAAGCAGAACAAGAGACGCCATCAAAGCTAAGAACAACTTTGAGTTCATCCAAATTTTCCTCCTTAACTGTGATCCATCAAGAATAATAGGTTAAATAAATTATGCTCTTTTCAGTTATTTTGAATATATCCGGCATTTCGCATTAACGGTTTGAACGCTCATTAATTTTCCTGCTATCGATTTTTTGAGAATAGATATCAATCGACTCTGTATAGAGATCAAATAAGGCCAGCTTCATAAAGACTAAGAATATAATTATTAAATTTTTATAATATACTGAATTGTTAATATCGTGTTGACAAATTCTAGTAAAATTATTTTAAACAAAATTTAAGTTAAACGTTTGAATTTATGCACATTTTGGCAAGCAATAAATTCTTAATTTTGCATAGCCTTACTGCGGAATGCCGGATATATGCCAGTTAGGAGGATAATTGATGGCTTGGGGCGGTATTCGGATGAATTTTATGAAGGAGAATTAATAGAATAGATCATGGGCAGCCGTCCCAACGACCTGCCCAGTCTTCTTGATAAATAATTCATAAGAATATATAATGTGTTCAGGATATGGGTTTGTCCATCATAGTAGTGTAGCGCTAATGCACGACCGCCTTAAAAAATAGCTCATCTCATCCCTTAAATATTCGCGATCCCTCTGGATCAGAGGTGACCGAATGGATTCCTATCATCTCTTCCTCTTGCTTTTGGGGCTTTACATAGCGGTGCTCATCGGTATCGGCCTTCGATCGTCCCGGGGGCAGAGATCCGTAGTGGACTTCTGGCTGGCGGGGCGGGAGATCGGGACCGCCAACGTCGGCCTCTCGGCCGCGGCTTCGTGGCTGACGGCTTCGGCCCTCCTCCTGGCGACGGGGCTCTTCTTATCCATAGGCATCGGATCGATCTGGGTATGGGTCTTTCCCAACGTCGCGGGGCTATTGATCATCGCCCTCATAGCCAAGAGGGTGAAGAAGATCCCGGCGATGACCCAGCCGGAGCTCCTGGAGATCAGGTACCATCCCATCGTCAGGGCCCCGGTGGCCATCGCCATAGCCGTCACCATGATCCTCTTCGCGGTGACGGACTTCATAGGGTTCAAGCTCGTCCTCTCGGCATTCTTCGGCGTCCCTCCCCACTACGCCGTCATGATCATGGCGGTGGCGGTCTCCATATACGTCAGCCTGGGAGGGTTTCGGGCCGTCGTCTGGACCGACGCCCTCCAGTTCACCTTCCTGGCGGGGGTCGCCGTCGCCGTCGCCATCCTCGCGACGAAGGCGTCCATCGACGGCGGGGCGACCCTTGCCGCCGCCTCGGCCTCCCTGGGAGCCGACTGGTGGAACCTCTTCATCCTGGGGGGCTTAACCGGTGCCCTCGTCCTCCAGCTCGCCCTCCTCCCCGGCTGGGTCGCAGAGCAGGACCCCTGGCAGAAGATCTGGGCGGCCCGCGACGACGGGTCGGCCAGGCGCGGCCTCGTCCTCGGCGCCGTCCTCCTGGCCGTCGTATACCTCGCCTGCCTGGTCACCGCCGTCGCCCTCAGGACGATATACCCCATCCCCGGTGGCGAGATCGAGGCTGAGATCCTCTACCTATCCTTCATCCAGGAGAGCCTTCCCGGTGCCGCCGTCGCCGTAGTGGCGATAGGGTTTGCCGCCGCCTCCATGTCCTGCGCCGACACCTTCGCCACCTCGGGAGCCTCGTGCATATCCCGGGACATCGTCCAGAGGCACATGCGGCCCCAGGCCACCATGAAGGAGATGCTCGTCATAAACAGGGTCCTCGTCATCGTCATGATCGCCATCGCCGCAGCCGTTGCCCTGAGGGTCGACAGCATCGTCGAGGCGGTGATCATCGCGACGGTCATCGGAACGACCTCCTACTTCTTTCCCATCATCGGCGGCCTCTTCTGGAAACGGGCGACTCGGTGGGGCGCCCTCGCGGCGGTGATCGTCGGCGGCGGAACCCAGATCGGCCTCATATCCTACGAGAAGCTCATCCTGAAGGCGCCCCTGGAGACGGCGGCGCCGAAGATCGCCAGCTACGGGCTCCTCGCCGAGCACGGGGTCCTCATAGGCCTCTCCTTATCCGCCCTCGTCTTCGTCGGGATATCCCTCGCTACAGCCCGGCCCGAGGCGGTGAGGCTCGCCCCCTTCTTCGATGAGGTGGGGCGGGAGGTCTACGGCGAAGGCCACATCGCCGCCGACAGGACCGATCCCGAATGGAGGAGGGTCACCTCCAGGATCGAGGAGAAGATCTCCGGCGACAGGGCCCACCTCCACCTCCGCCTCGACGTTGGGCCCCTCCTCGCCGACGGCGGCAAGATCGAGGGAGAGCTCCATTGGAACGAGTTTTTGGAGCGGCTGGAAAGAGAGCATCCCGCCTGGTTTGAGCTGACGGGAAAAGATACCCTCTACCGGCTCACCCAGGCCGACATGCTCGCATCGGTGAAGATGGTCCGGGGAGACCGTCTCCAGATCTGGCTATCGGCGGAGCCGAATGTAGATCTGGTCGAGAGGCAGAAAGACGAGATCTACATCTCCTGGCTGGAGATCGAGGAGACGCTCCTGGGGCTGGGGCTCTCGGCGAGGGCGGCGAGCCGATGAAAGGAGAGAGCGATCGATGAGGAGATACGACACAGATATCGAGGTCGCCGTGGTGGGGGCGGGGCCGGCGGGATCTTCCGCCGCCGAGACGGCGGCGAGGCTGGGGGCGAAAGTCGTCCTCATCGAGAGGAAGAGGGAGATGGGAACCCCCGTCCAGTGCGGCGGGTTCCTCCCGGAGGTCTCCGAGCTGGAGGCGCTCCTCCCCCGGGCGGTGATCCCCGAGGCCGCGGCCGAGATCCCAGAGAAATACGTCCTTGCCAGAACCCGGGTCCAGAGGATCTTCTCCCCCTCCGGAGACGCCAAGGAGTTTTCTGTCCGGGGAAGGGTCGTCGACAGGAGGAGCTTCGACCGCCACCTCGCCTGGAGGGCGGCGAGGGCGGGGGCCGAAGTCCTGGTGGATACCAGAGCGGACCTCTCGGGGGGGAGCCTGCACCTCTCGGGGGGGAGATCCGGGACGGTGGAGGCTCAGGCGATCATAGGCGCCGACGGCCCCTCCTCGGCCACCGCGAGGGGTGCGAATCTGGCCAGAAGGCAGGAGGCAGGGGTCTGTATCGAGTACGAGATGGCGGCCGTCAATATCGATCCCGGTGCGGCGGAGATGTACTTTGGGACAAAAGCCGCCCCCGGCGGTTACGCCTGGATAATACCCCTCGGCGAAGACGTCGCGAACGTAGGAGTCGGGACGAGGCCCGCATACCTCCACGGACGGAGGATTCACGATATCCTCGACTCCTTCATCGCCGACCATCGGATTGCGAAAGATAAGCTCCGGGGGGGGAAGGTTACGGCGGTGATGCGGGGGGTCGTCCCGGCAGGGGGAATGCCGCCCGCGATCCAGAGGGGAAACGTCCTCCTGGCGGGAGATGCCGCCGGGATGGTGATGGCCACTTCCGGTGGCGGAATACCCCTCGCCATGGTGGGGGGCGCCTTGGCAGGAGAGGTGGCGGCCCGGGCCGTCTCCGGCGACGGGTCCCTCACAGATTACACGCTGCGGATCGCCGAGGCGATGGGGCGGGAGCTAAAAAACTCCGTCAGGATCAGAGAGGTCGTCGACAGGACGTTGAGGTCCGACCGGCTGATGGACGGACTCTTCGCGATGCTACCTGCGGACCAGATGAAGGCGACGATGAGAGGACAGATCCCAAAAGCCCTGGAGAGGGCGCAGGATATTATCAAAAAGAGGTCGACGACCCCATCAGGATCTGGAGAAGGTTCGGATTAAAGGGCGACCGAGACGACGGCGAGGGTCGCGACGATGAGAGATGCAGTCCCCAGGACGTCCATGACGCTGGTTATCATCGGTATCGTCACGTTGTCGGGGTCGAAGCCGACCCTGACGAAGAAGCGGGTGAACGAGTAGGTGACCAGGATCGTGAGGATGGTGGTGAAGAAACCGGCCACAAGACAGATCGTCATGATCTCGGAGAAGCCCAGAGCGTCCATCCCGGAGGCCCTGGATACGGCGTAGCTGAGGAGCCCCAGGGTGGGAAATAGGAAGGCTGATAGGACGAGGGTGCAGCCGAAGTTGATCTTCGTCTCCTCCTCGAGCTTTCTGCCCATCTTGATCATCCCCAGGTGATATGCCGACGTCAGCCTCGATGAGAGGATGCCCCCGAGGTTTCCGCCGACGGCGTTGAATACCGGTATCAGCAAGAGGACCGTCGATAAGGCGACGAGCATCTCCTCGTATATCCCCATGAAGAGTCCTGCCACGGTGCTGAAGAGGGTAGCGATGATCAGAATTGGCATCGACTGTCTTACGATCCTCGCCATCAGTTGGTGATTTGAGCCGATGCCGTAAACTACGGAGGCGGTCGATGCAAAGATGAAAAAGAGGGTCGCCCCCATGGTGAGGGGATCGGCGAGGGTCGAGACGAAGATGGCGGTCCCGAAGAGGATGGGTATCGTGATCACGTCCCCTGCGACGGTGATGAAAGGTACGGAGATGTTGTCGGGGTCCCAGCCCTTCCGGAAGCTTTTGTCTATGACCAGGAGGGTGAACCCAAGGAGGATGAGGCCGGAGAATATGCTGCTCAATACGGATATCAGCATCAGCTCGTAGATGCTGAGGGTATCGAGGCCGACGGCGATGCCGAAACCCTTCACCACGAAGGCAAGGACCATCGAGACGGTGAGGACCTGGATCGCGACGCCCGCCACCTGCTGGCGGAGGGGCTCCGACCTCGATAGAGGTGGGGAGATCTCCCCGGTGTGGAGGCTGGTTCCGAGCCTCGCCCCGAAGGTCCCAAAGATCGTCCCTCGCATGTCGATGGCGCCAGGTATCAGAATTATCAGGCCGGGGTAGAGGGCGAGGAGATGTGATAGGTTGGCGAGGGATAAGCCCGCGACCATCGAGGTGACGGCGCAGATCACCAGGGCGAAGAAGCTCTGTTTAACGATCCTGGATATCCTGATCAGATCCGAGGCCAGGCCGCCGTCGTCGAAGTTCAGATCCGCTGGCATGGCCACTAAAAGCGATTGCTCCGAAGCATCCCTGGAGATGAACGGCGCCTCTTCTTTCGCCTCGAACTCGACCATGAGCCGAACCTCGCGAAGGTTTAGGCGGGGGGTCTGGCGGATGGGCCTCTTCTGCCATGCTGACGTCCTCCATCAATTCATCGGGGGCGGCCCGTATCCTCCGACCGCACGTTTCCGGATGGCGATAAAAACCCACATATAGCGGTCTTTCGGATCGGGCCGAGTTGAACGACCGATCATTCGGCGGGGGCGGCTCCCAGAAGCTCCTCCACCGGTTTGGCGCCCCGTTCGGTGATCTTGGCGTTGATTTGACCGACGTCAGCAGATATGTCCCGACCGTGAACGGTCTTCCTCTTCCTCTTCCCCTGCTCGGAAGGGTGGTAGCCGGTACCGCCAGTGATGAGGATCTTCCTCCTCTTGGACCCGGGCAGGTCGCGGCGGAGGGGGAACCCTTCTCGATCGCTTCCGCCGGTGATCTCTATCGAATAGCCGGGCATCCCCACGGCGTCGCCGTCGATGACGTCGCCGATCTTTCGGCCGAGGAACTTGTTGGCGGCGGCGTCCTTCGCCTCCACCTGGTAAGCTTTCCCGCTCTTGGGATCTGAAATAACAACTCTAAAGTCCATTCTTTTTCTCTCCGCAACTGAAACAGGGGCACACTACGCCCCATCAATATATAAAACCTTATCCGGGACCCTAGGGGCTGGTCTATCGTGCCCTTTATCCTTCGGCGGACTTCTGCTGCCTTTCCCTTCCCGTCACGGGCCCCACCTCGGATATCGCCCGGTGGGAGGGTACCTCGTCGAGGTAATCGCCCTCCTTCAGGGGCCTGTCCACCACCACGGCGTAGATCCGATAGATCATCCCCCCATCGACATCGCATCGGGTGGACCAGCGACCGTCGCGGTTCGGCACCACCCTCTTTCTCACCTGGAGCTGGTCGTCGTCGTACCTCACCAGGACGTAGACGTGCCTCTTGGTCCCCAGGAGGCTGTTGGACCGCCCTTCGATGAGACCCCCCCACCGATCCTCTCCGTCCCTGGGGAAGCTGATCTTGACGGACGTTGTGAGCCGCGCCCGCGCCCAGGCGGCGATGCTCCCCGATCCGATGAGAAAAGAGAGGAGGGCGACGACGATGAGAAGCTTCCTGTAGTTCTCCTCCCAGAAGTCGTCCCCTTGAGCCGATGGCGTCGTGACGTTCGCGAGGTAGCTCGCGGGGCCGTCCGCCTCGACGGAAGGGCCATCCCCCGCGGGATCTGAGACGTCCTGGCCGGCCTGCGCCTCGGCCGTCGCGACGGTCGCCGCCCCTCTGGGGGTGAGGGTGACGGCAACGCTCCTGGTGGCATCAGAGAAGTCGACGACGTTGAACCAGTTCCAGTACCCCTGGAGATGGACCTCTACCAGATGGCTCTTGGGCTCCACCGTGGCGAGGAGAGGAGTGACCCCATAGTAGATCCCGTCGATGTAGACCTCGGCCCCAGAAGGGTCGGAGAGGACGGGGACCCTGACGTAGGAGGGGGTTACGTATCCGTCCCGGACCCTCGACCCCCCGGTCCCGTCGAGGGCGACCCTCTCCTCGGGGGCGTCTTGGGAGTATGCCCCCAATCCGGCCTCGGAGGTGGGTGCGGAAGAGGGCGCCTCCCGGATAGGAGAGGCCTGCGCCGACGACGGATCGGCGGCGCTATCCTCCTGCGCCGAGGAGGTCGAACTCCTCTGAGCCTGCTCGATCAGCTCGTCGATGTCGACGGGGCCGTCGCTGGAGTAACCTATCCTGTAGATGGGTCGCGGTCCTGATCCGAGGTTGATGGCGTCGCGACTTTCGGCCTCGAGGCCGTCCGCGACGCCGACAAATACAGGACCGAAGACCGCATAAAGGGCCAAGAGCAAGATCAGAAGGCGAGCTTCGCGAATCAACGTCCCCACATCCGAACCCTATGCACAGAAGATCTTATACTCTATGGTTGGATTCACCGCAGCTCTCTCATCCTGCCGTAATCCTGGAGAGACGAGATGGGCATCGTCGTGATCTCGGCCCCCAGCTCTTCGGCCGCCACCACGGCGTTGACCCCGCCGCAGAGGGCGAGCCCCATCTTCCCGGCGCCGACGGGGCATCCCATATTCGGCTCCCCCGGACCGCTCATCCTCATCAGCCCCCCGATCCCGGCCCCCTTCGCCCGGTCCAGAAGATCCCGGACCTCGTCGACGGCGGCCACCGGGATCTCCCTCAGGTTCGCCAAAATTGAGCCGCTGCCGGTGGTCGCGGCTTCGCTGACCCTGGAGGTCTTCCGGGAGATGAAGACCCTCATGGGATCAAGAGACGAGCCGGCGTAAGCTATCAGGTCTGTGAACTCGGAGAGGTCTCCATCCTTCACCTCCACGAAGCCGGCGAAGGTGGTATTGACGGGGATGCCCCGGGAGAGGAGCATCCCGTCCACGGTGATGCTGCAGACCGTGGAGATGCCCAAAAAGCCCCGGGG
Organism: Candidatus Methanocrinis alkalitolerans; assembly: GCF_029167205.1. Taxonomy (NCBI): domain Archaea; kingdom Methanobacteriati; phylum Methanobacteriota; class Methanomicrobia; order Methanotrichales; family Methanotrichaceae; genus Methanocrinis; species Candidatus Methanocrinis alkalitolerans. The sequence goes on along the minus strand of NZ_JARFPL010000007.1, from coordinate 54,083 downwards.
GATCGAGACTGTGCCCATCTCCTCCCCCTCATCCTGGATGAGGACCCTTCTGCTGACGGCGAAACCTGCGTCGAATACCCGGATCATCGTCTCCAGGGCCAACTCGTAATCCCTCTTATGCAAGAGGCTCTCGTTTACCACCACCATCTTCCCGTCGGCCTTCCAGTCGGCCTTCACGCCGGAGTCAGGGTCGAAGCTCGACCGGTACATGTACTCCTCGATCCGGGTGTTGACGAAGCCGATCCTGTCGTCGACGAGGGCGTCGGAGAGCTCCCTTCGTCCCAGAGAGGTGAGGGTCCGGCCGCTGTAACCCTCCTTCTTTGTGAACCCCAGTTCGTCCATGATCTTGAGGTTGTACCGGACGGCCCGTTCCCCGACGTCGTAGCCCCTGTTGGAGAGCTCGTCGGAGATCGCCCTCGCTCCGATGGGCTTATCCGACGCGTTTATCACCCTCAGGATCTCGATGAGCCTTCGCTGGCTGGCGTGGGGCTTGGGGAGGAGCTTCATATCTAATCTCTTGACCCCTGGCGGGGAAGCGGATATATACCTTATGCGGATAGACCTCCAGGCCGTGGGTGAGGGACGAGGGCGGCCCGGAAGTCCCGTGGGGTAGTGGTCAATCCTGCAGGCCTTTGGAGCCTGGGACGGTGGTTCGAATCCGCCCGGGACTATTTTTCGCCCTCGGACCTCCCGCCAACTCCCGCCAACGGCCTCTCGCGGGGGCGCCGGCCCGAAGGCTGCTGAAGGAGGGCGAAGGCAGGCCAAGGCGACGGCGGAGGAGGAGGAGAAGGAGGCGTACAAAACGTACATATAGGGGGGCCTAGTCTGATGTTGTTGATGGGAGCGCTCCGGTAGTGTAGTCCGGCCAATCATTCCGGCCTTTCGAGCCGAAGACCCGGGTTCAAATCCCGGCCGGAGCATGGTGCCTTTTTTCCTCCGCCACATCTGCGGATTTCAGCGCACTAATTTCAGAGCACCTCCTCGGTCAGGCAGTTATTTGGCCGAAAGACTTATCTCTTTCAATTAGAAGTTTCCTACTACGGACGTCTGTCTATTTACTTATGAGAACAGACTGACGAACACGCAGAACAACAGGAGGGAATTCCCATAAAGAGAGAACTAGCGGTGTTGTTGGTCCTCGGCATGGCCCTGGTGGGCATGGCGGGCGCGGCCAACTACATGTACGAGAAAGCGAACATAAAAGGGGTCGGCTACAAGAACGTGGAGATCATCATCCAGACCCAGACCGGCCTCAACGGGAACAAGCTGGTGGAGAAGGAGTCCGGCAGCGGTAACGTCATCACCCAGAGGATGGAGCTGGAGGCCCAGAGGGATCCATTCAACACAGACGTGCTGGAACTTGTAGAGTGTTGTCCCGACTACATCAACTTCACCAAGGAGGCGGAGTTCGAGTACATGCCTGTGAGCTACCAGACCGGCACCTACGACCAGAAGTGGATCGAGAAGCTCTGCGTCCAGAACTACTACATCGGAGCCGTTGTGGTAGAGATGTACACCCACGCCGAGCACCTCCAGAAGAACACCGAGGTCAAGACCAGGAAGCAGTGCTGTGATAATTCCACAGGCGACCTTAGCTACGGAGCTGGCGAAGAAGATGGGTGCGGCTGCTGCACCGGCGCCCTCGAGGCGAACTTCAACTCCAACGTCATCGGCGTTGCTCACCTCGGATGGCTCTCCAAGGACCCCATGGTCAACTCCAAGGGCAGGCACGACGAGTACGGCCGGTCTGTTGAGGACCTGACGGGTGTCTTCTCCATCGAGAAGTTCATCCAGCTCTGGGGCAACGAGACCTGCGGCGCCGTCCAGGTCGACTGGCTCCCCTGCATCTGAGCAGAATCTGAGGGCGATAGTTCCCGCCCCCGCTTCTATTTTTTTTTCTGGTAATTTTTCCTCAGAGGGATACCTGCAACCAAGCTGGAACCTCCGTCTTCTGCACGGCAACGTCTCCCCCCTGCGGGCGGATCAAAACCGGGATCTTCGATCGGAATTGCCCGATTTTCGACGAAAAAGCTTAACTACCTATAGGACTGCTTAAGGCAACATCGCATGCTCAGAACGGCGTTAGCCCTTCTGCAGTGTGAGATCTCAGCGGCCTATGTCGCCGGCGAAGAGCAACGCCGGGAGAGATGCGCCGCAATTTATCGATCAACTGTATAGGTGGGAGAACAACGAGGAGAGAACTAGCTATTTTGTTGGTAGCCTGCATCGCCCTGGTGGGGATGGCCGGTGCTGCCAACTACATGTACGAGAAGGCCAACGTCAAGGGCGTCGGCTACAAGAACGTAGAGATCATCATCCAGACCCAGACGGGCCTCAACGGAAACAAGCTCGTCGAGAAGGAGTCTGGAAGCGGAAACGTCATCACCCAGAGGATGGAGCTGGAGGCCCAGAGGGATCCATTCAATACGGCTCCAACCGGTGAAGAAGATTGCTGTCCTGACTACATCAACTTTACCAAGGAGGCCGAGTTTGAGTACATGCCCGTGAGCTACCAGACTGGCACCTACGACCAGAAGTGGATCGAGAAGCTCTGCGTACAGAACTACTACATCGGAGCGGTAGTCGTCGAGATGTACACCCACGCCGAGCACCTCCAGAAGAACACCGAGGTCAAGACCAGGAAAGACTGCGTTGAAGGCGGAGATTGCGGCAACTGTACCGGCGCTCTTGAGGCGAACTTCAACTCCAACGTCATCGGTGTAGCTCACCTCGGGTGGCTCTCCAAAGACGTGAACGTCAACTCCAAGGGCAGGCACGACGAGTACGGCCGGTCCGTTGAGGACCTCACGGGCGTCTTCTCCATCGAGAAGTTCATCCAGCTCTGGGGCAACGACACCTGCGGCGCCGTCCAGGTCGACTGGCTCCCCTGCATCTGAGAGCGGAAGTTCCCGCTTCCTCTTTTTTTTCCGGCGTCGATATCCTGACTTGCTCCGCAGGCCGCGTATTTCTCGGTTCTTTCGCTGAAAGTTACGTTGGAACATGGGAATCGAGCCGAAAAGATTTAAAAACCCTCGGATCGGATTTTTATCCGCAAAACCGACTTTATTTTGAGAAAAATCCCTTAAAAGTTCCGAATATCCTCGATAGATTTATATGCGAGGAAATTCAAGGAGATATCGCCCCGGGCAAAGTGCCCGGAGACGGATCAAAACCAGGCGCTGGGCGAAGAGCTCTCAACGGGGGTTGTGAGGCTTTCTGCCGGATGCGTCCCGGTTTGTTCAAACCCGCAACGTCAGCCTTCCGCAGGCGGCTCGCAGTCAGGAACCATTGAGAACCTCACCAGAGGAGCGGAGCCTTGATCTGCAAAACGGCCGCCATAATCGGGGGCCAGCGGTGCTGGGATATGAACGAGGGTATAGAACGAAGTTCGGAGGTGGGATTGTAATATGAAAAGACTACTAGCTATTCTGTTGGCGGCCTCCATCGCCCTGATGGGGATGGCAACAGCTGCCAACTACATGTACGAGAAGTCGAACATCAAAGGCGTCGGCTACAAGAACTCAGAGATCATCATCCAGACTCAGACCGGCCTTGCCGGAAACAAGCTCGTCCAGAAGGAGTCTGGGTCCGGGAACGTCATCACCCACAGGATGGAGCTGGAGGCCCAGAGGGACCCCTTCAACACGCGCCCCCAGGACGGGCCGTGCTGTCCAGACTACATCAACTTCACCAAAGAGTCGGAGCTGGAGTACATGCCCGTCAGCTACCAGACCGGCACCTACGACCAGAAGTGGATCGATAAGCTCTGCGTCCAGAACTACTACATCGGAGCGGTGGTAGTCGAGATGTACACCCACGCCGAGCACCTCCAGAAGAACACCGAGGTCAAGACCAGGAAAGACTGCGATGACAGTCTCGTGGGAACCCCTGACTGCGGAACCTGCACCGGAGCTCTCGAGGCGAACTTCAACTCCAACGTCATCGGTGTAGCTCACCTCGGATGGCTCTCCAAGGACCCCAAGGCCAACTCCAAGGGCAGGCACGACGAGTACGGCCGGTCCGTCGAGGACCTCACGGGCGTCTTCTCCATCGAGAAGTTCATCCAGCTCTGGGGCAACGACACCTGCGGCGCCGTATCCGTAGACTGGCTCCCCTGCATCTGAGGGAGGAAGCCCCCGCTTCCTCATCTATTTTTTGATTCTTTTTCCAGATCGGTCAGCTCTTCTCAACTCTGATCATCAAACCGCTGAACCTTCTCCCGGATGGCGAAGAATCTCGGGATTATCTGTCCCAGGCCCTGCATAAATTGTTCGTCAATAACGGATTTCATTATCATGAGAGGGCGAAAGAACCCGTTGCCTCCTCGATAGATTTATATGCCATCAACCTGAAGATGAGTTTGTGCCTGGCCAGAAGAACTCAGACACGGTTCGAGTCGTTGGTGCAGGCTGCAAGCTCCTTGGGGGGGGTAATGCAGCTTCTGCTTGTATATCCCTGCTTGGCGGACTTGGATTAGTCCCGTCTTGCCTTTTCTGGTGGGACCAGACGAATCCGGGCGAGCCCTGCGTCCATGAGGAGCAAAGTTCCGCCACATCGAGATGCCGCCGCACTTTGCGGTCGGCGATGTGGGCAGTTGAACGAGGGTATAGAGTTAAGAACGGAGGTGGGAACTGAATGAAGAGAGAACTAGCTATTTTGTTGGTGGCTTGTATCGCCCTGGTGGGGATGGCAGGCGCAGCCAACTACATGTACGAGAAGGCCAACGTCAAGGGCGTCGGCTACAAGAACGTAGAGATCATCATTCAGACTCAGACGGGCCTCAACGGAAACAAGCTCGTCGAGAAGGAGTCTGGAAGCGGTAACGTCATCACCCAGAGGATGGAGCTGGAGGCCCAGAGGGACCCATTCAAGACACCAATATCGGATTATACTGAATGTTGTCCCGACTACATCAACTTCACCAAGGAGGCCGAGTTTGAGTACATGCCCGTGAGCTACCAGACCGGCACCTACGACCAGAAGTGGATCGAGAAGCTCTGCGTCCAGAACTACTACATCGGAGCGGTAGTCGTCGAGATGTACACCCACGCCGAGCACCTCCAGAAGAACACCGAGGTCAAGACCAGAAAGCACTGCTGTGACGAGGAGGAGTTAGAAGGAATTATAACCGAGCAGGGTCAGGAGGGCAGTGCAGCCGGCAAGTGCGGATGCTGCTCCGGCGCTCTTGAGGCGAACTTCAACTCCAACGTCATCGGTGTAGCTCACCTCGGGTGGCTCTCCAAAGACGTGAACGTCAACTCCAAGGGCAGGCACGACGAGTATGGCCGGTCCGTTGAGGACCTCACGGGCGTCTTCTCCATCGAGAAGTTCATCCAGCTCTGGGGCAACGACACCTGCGGCGCCGTCCAGGTCGACTGGCTCCCCTGCATCTGAGCGTAACATCTTGGGATTCGGATGCGCCTCGCATCTGAATCAACCCCGCTTTTTTTATTTGCCATTTCCTTTGGGCCGTCTCCGGACCAAAACACTGAAATATGAGCCCTGTATTAAATAGATAAAGAGTTCGTCTCGCTGAAAAGAGAGACAAACGACTTAAACTCAGAAAAGGAAGGGGGTGTAAGTAAATGAAGGGAGTATTAGCAATATTGGTAGCTCTAGCATTGGCTTGCGTACCTGCAGTGGCCAACCCGCCACTCGAGGAGCCAACTCAGTACCAGCAGTTTTGTGAGCGCCAACTGGTCAGCGGGACCGGTTACATCGACGTGGCCACCTCCATCGTCGACAAGAGGATAGCCCTTGAGTACTACGACATGATGACAGGTGACGGCACCATCGAGATGGACGCCGTCCACGTCTACTCGCAGGAACCGAACCGTCTTATAAGAAAGGTGCCCAACTACGCCTATGATTGGGAGGACCCCGACAACAAGACCAACGCGACCAGAGACGCGAAGTTGAACTTCTATGAGAACACCAAGATGACCTACGACGCGAAGAACGCGCCCCTCCAGGGCGGCAAGTTCGTCAACTCCAAGGCCTTCTACGGTGGCATAGGTGCCAACATCCAGGAGATGTTCAGCGTCAACCAGATGGAGAAGGACCAGACGGTCTTCTTCGGCTCCACCAACAACTCGACCATCACCCACACCGTCGGGCTTAGCACTCTGAACAGCTTCAACGGTACCTGGGGGACCGACTCCAGCATGCACAAGATCTTCTACAAGGACATAAAGAGCCATGAGCTCTTCAGCGGCGAGTTCGAGGTCCAGAAGGAGATCAAGTTCCACGAGAACCCGGTGCCTGAAGACAAGTTCTTTAGACCATGCGCGGGAGTAGACTGCTAAACGGCAGTCTATCCTCTTTTCTTATTTTCGCGACATAAGAAGGGTCGAACGCCGATTCGGACGGGGCGCCTTCGTCGCAAAGAACTCGTCATGGGGGTTAAAGAGTGAGAAAATATCTGATGATCCTGCTGATCCTGCTCCTTCTCGCGGCCCAAACCGCCTCTGCCACCGTAGAAGAGACGAGGCTGGGACCGGAGTCGACTTGGAGCCAGCAGCCCACCCCGCAGTCCACCGCCCCAGGGTCGGTCTGGCCCTCGGTGCCGCCGGCAACGGGCGAGCTGCGGGTTTCAGTCGACCTCGTCGGCCCGAAGTCCGGACAGGCGCCCACTTACTCCACGCCAGGAAAGGCGCTGGAGTACATCGTCACCGTGGAAAATCTGGGATGCTCAGAAGTCGATGCAAAGCTCACGGTGAACCCCAAGAGCTGCAGACCAGGATGGTTCGGATGGGACGAGACGGTCCTCACCATTCCACCTGGAGGCATCGGAACTGAGCAGCTCCTGGTGACGCCGGCTATGACCGCCTCTCCAGGATCTTACGAATTCGCGGTCGTGGCCACGGCCGCCAACTCCAAGTCCGGATCTGACGAGGCCGGGTTCAAGCTTCAGGACTACGACTACGTCTCAGAGACCTCCATCAGCGGGACCGGCCAGTTCACCATGAACAAAGACGTCAGGTCCATGAACACCGGGGTCAAGTCGAACAAAGACGTATACTTCAGCGGCAGCGTGGACACTTTGATGAAGAACGAGTACCTGGTGGAGAGGGCTAAGGGCTCAAACCCCAACTTTCAGGGGTTCGACGCTGTGGAGAACTACGTAGCAGATAACCCCGGCGACGCCCTGATGGGAACCGAGGTTGTCAAAAGCTCCCTCGTCTTCGGTGGGGTCGGCGCCAAAGTCCAGGAGAGCTACAACCTCCAGGGAATGGAGTACGAGGTCCAGAAGATCGACCTCCACCACACCGGACCCGACAGGAGGGCTGAGTTCCAGACCGTCGACAACTTCACCGGATATTTGGCCATCGACGCCAGGCAGTCGATACCGGGCCAGAGGTCCACCAGAGAGCGCGAAGAGTTCCTGGGGGCCTTCGAGATCCAGAGAAGGCTGATATTCAAGGACGAACCGGGCCCCGCCTTCAGCTGCCTTGACGGCTCATGCTTCAACTTCGCCGAGAGGTTCAATGCCCTCTCGCGTTGGGCATGAGCACGTATTTTATTTTTATTATAAAAGTAGCGCCGAGGGAGGGATTCGAACCCTCGAGTCCCGAAGGGACACAGGTTTAGCAAACCTGCGCCATACCAGGCTTGGCTACCTCGACCTGGCCTCCCCTTGATCCTCTCGATATTTAAATTCTACGTCGGGGGCGGCCCATTTTCCCATCGGCCGAGGGATTCCTCACATCGTTTCAGAATCATCGGCTTCTCCATGGGGAGATCCGTCTCCGGCTTTGGGACCCCCTACACAACGGAGAAGATCTTTGCTGGTTATTATCCCCACAAGAGCGCCACATTCGACGACCGGGAGCCTCCTTATGTGGTGCTCCAGCATCATCTCGGCCGCCTTCCTGGTGGTGGCGTTGGGGCCGATGGTTACCAGAGGCGCCGGGGTCATTATCTCCCAGATCATCACGTCTCTGGGATCGATCCCTTTGGCGAAGACCTGCTTGAACATCCCCCGGGTTGTGACGATCCCCACCACCTGCTTCAGGAGACCGCCCTCTACCACGAGGACGCTTCCCTTGTTCTCCCGAACCATCATCTGTATAGCCTCGAAGACGGTGGTCTCTATACCCACCGAGAGGATCGGGTAAGTCATCAGATCCCGGACTTTCATGAGGGCACCCAACCTTCCACCAACGTTGAATTTCTTTTGCAGCTTATATTAAACTTGTTGAGGGAGGGCTGCCTCGGGATTGATAGGGGGGACGGCGGCGAGGGTTTAGTCCCGGGGGCCGGGACGGATCCGCCCCTCTTTGAGGGGATGGACCCGTTACACCGGATCGACCGCATCCCTCCTGCAGACCTGAGATCGGGACCTAGTTCATCTCTGAGGCCAGAGGCGGTCCCATCTCACCTCCAGCCCTACGGCGGGCTGGTCGAGGCCGAAGCTCCGCAGAACCTGAGGGTGGAACTCGCCGAAGGACCCGACCCTCACCCCACCCACCAGAAGGTCTCCCCTCCTACCCTCAAGGAAGGCCCCGTCTCCGGAGACGGCTATCTCGGCCTCGAGGGCCAGCTCTCCGAAGAGGGCGTCGACGACGGACCTCACCTCCGCGAAGTCGGCGCCGCCGTGGATGGAGGCCGCCGCCAGATCCTGCCTGGTCCGTCCGCCTTCGAGGACGTCTCCAACGGCGAAGATCCTCTGAGGGAGGGGATGGTGCTGGTTTATTGCGAAAATCTCGAGGAGGCTTGGGAGGATCGATGTCCTGACCATGGTGTGAAGCTCGCTTATGGGGTGAAGAACCCTCGTCGCCTCCAGGTCCAGTATCGGCCGCCTCATCTTCTCGAAGTTCGCCATCTCCGAGGTGAGGGTGAATGGCATCGTCTCCAGGTAGCCGAGGCCCACCATGATCTCCCGGAGATCGGACTTTCTCGCCTCCAGGGGGTGGGGCTCGCCGACGGTGACGGTCTTTGGCAGTTTCGCAGCCAGCCTGTCGTAGCCGTATCCCTTGGCCGCATCCTCGAAGATGTCCCAGGAGTGCATTATGTCCGCCCTGTAGGCAGGGACAGATACCTCCAGGACCCCCCGGCTCCTGACCCGGACCCCGAACCTCATCTTCTCAAGGCAGGCCGCCAGCTCCTCTGCCGAGAGGTCGAAGCCGATGAGGCCGTTGGCGTCATCGACTCTGACATCCCAGATCGCGGCAGAGAGGTCCGGAAGGATGAGATCGCCTTCGGGCCTCTCCACCCTGACCGACTCGATACGCCCTCCCCTCTCTGCGAGGGCGGTTACGACTATGTTCAGAGCCTTGTATACGACGGGATCAGTCCCGGTGACGTCGATGAAGAGGTCCCTGGTGTCGTCCTTCACCCTCGTCAGCTCGCCGTTTATGATCGGCGGGAAGGATAGGACGTCACCCTTAGCGTCCACTATGAGGGGGTATCGGTCGAACCCCTCAAGGATCGAGGCGTAGCTGACCCCCTTGGGGTGGCGCTTCAGGATCTCCTCCATGGAGAGGCTCTCGTCGAAGTCCAGGGGGACGAACTCGAAGGAGGGGTCGGCGGCGAAGTAGGTGAAGGGGGAAACGACCCGGGAGATGTCGTGGACCCCTATGGCCACCTTCCTCCTGTTCCTGCCCAGGCCCCAGTGGAGGTCCTCCTGCAGGTCCATCAGGGACTCTATGGCGGGGTCGCTGAACTGGAGGCCCCTCACCACGGCGCAGCCTATGAGGGGCCTTACCTTCTCGACGGAGGGGTCGACTTTGACGGAGATGTCGCCTGGTTGGACCCCATACTCCGGAAGTCCCCCCTCCAAATCCAGGAAACCCCGGAGGGCTCTTGCCACCCCCTCGGAGCTGTAGAGGTCGGGCCTGTCGGGGAAGAACTCGACGTCGACGTACTCCAATTCGTTGCTCTTTCCTATATCTGCGCCCATCATGGCCATCCTCGCCATGAAGAGATCCCTGGAGGCTCCCACCATCTCCTCCAGATCCTCATAATACAATCTCACTACCGGCACGATCCATCACATCCTCGCCGAGAGGGGCGTCTCCCTCAGCCATCCGACGTCCGATTGGTAGAGGAGACGAAGATCCTTCAACCCCAGCCTGAGCATGGCGAGCCGCCCCACCCCAAGCCCCCATGCCAGTACCGGATGGTCTATCCCGAAGGGGGCGGTCACCTCCCTCCTAAAGACCCCGGCGCCCCCCAGCTCCACCCAGCCGAGCCCCTCTATGTAGACTTCGGGCTCGACGGACGGCTCGGTGTAGGGGAAGTAGCCGGGGCGAAACCTCACCTCATCGAAGCCCATCTTTCCGTAGAACTCCTTTAACACTCCCAGGAGGTTTGCGAAGGAGAGGTCTTCGTCCATAATAACCCCCTCCAGCTGCTCGAACTCGGGAGTGTGGGTCGGGTCGATCGCCTCCCTCCTATAGACCCGGTCTATCGAGAAGGCCTTCACCGGGGGTTTCGGATGGTCCGCCAGATACTTTATCGTCACCGAAGTGGTATGGGTACGCAGAACCTCCCGGCGGGCAACCTCCGGGTCCCAGACCCCGCCCCAGCCGGTGGAGCCCACGTCCCCGCCTCTCTCGTGCATCTCCTTGACGGAGGCGTAGTCGGGGATGTTTGCCCTGGTGTCGAGGTAGAAGGTGTCCTGCATCTCCCTCGCCGGATGGTCCTGGGGCTGGAAGAGGGCATCGAAGTTCCAGAAGCTCGACTGGACGATCTCCCCCTTGATCTCGGTGAACCCCATCTCCAGCATGATCTCCCTCATCCTGGTGAGGAGCCGCTGGTAGGGGTGGACCTTCCCGGGGTATACCCGCTCCGCGGGGAGGGCGACGTCGTAGGGGCGGACCTCGTATCGAGCCCCCTTATAATCTACATATTTCCCTTGCCAGACCCCGCTTTTTATCATGTCCGGGGTTATCTGATTTATATGAGAGATTATGTCGTAAGAATCTTCGAGGCTCACTCCAACCTGAATGTCGTATGAGTCTTTGAGGCTCGTTCCAACCTTCGTTTTGAGAACAGATACTCCTTCATTGGTGGCCCCGAAGGACCACGACTTCTGGGCCCTCGACTCCACAAGCCTCCTGCTCTTCAAAACCTTGAGGGCATCCTCATCCAGGGCCGAGCCGCTCGTCTCCCCCTGGAAGGATAGGGCCGCCAGGATCTCCTCGTCCTTTCCTGGGGGCGCATCTTTCTTCGGCGTTATCTTCCCCGCCTCGACGTTCGCCCAGCCCTTCTTTTTGAGCCAGCCGATCCCCACCTTCAGGGCGGGGTCCTTGATCTCGGATAAGAAAACCCCCTCCGCCCCGGCGATCTCCAGGAGCCTCCTTTCAGGAAGGCCGATCTCGGCGTACCGGGCCCCCTCCTCCGTCAGGGTGTAGACCTCCTCGACCCTTTTATCGAGGCTGACGAGCCCCATCTCGGCGAGCCCCTCAGCCGAGGAGATGACGGAGACCTCCTTTATTCCCAGCCTCTCGGCGATCCTTTTGGGATCACTGAGCCCCTCGTGTATCTCTCTCAAAACCTGCCTATCCCTGGGAGACAGTCTGGACAGCTTATCCTCTTGCGATGGCATGATGTTCATCCCGTGAAATCGTGATCTTCAAGGGTAGGCAGATGCGGGAACCATATATTAAACCTGCCCGCCCCGAGGAATCGAATTTGATGGAGGGAGGAGGGGCATGAAGGTGCCCGATGAAAACGACGGAAGGATGAAAAAAAGAGGACGAGAAAGTTCAGGGGGATGGATAGTTCTCCAGCTCCTCCAGGGCATCCAGCACCCCCAAGACTGACATCTCCATGAACCTCTCCCCTTTCTCTTTGGTCGCCTTGGAGGGGTCGCCCATCACCCCGTTGCCCATCAGGTGCCTCACGTCCTTCATGATCAGATACTTCGGCCTCGGCGGAAAATGCTTATCAGGAAGACCTCCCACCAGGTCTTCCCGGATGACCAGCATCCTCGAGGTCTCGATCTCCCCGGCATGGCCGTCCCCTGGGGTCTCGACCTGGGAGGCGTCGATGAGGTCGAAGTCGGAGACGAGGCTCACCCGGAGGTCTTTGGCGGCGACGGCCCCCTCGGCAGCCTCCTTGAGGGCTGCAAGGTGCTGGCCTCCGGCGTGGCCCGTCAGGATGAGTACCCTCTCGAACCCCGAATCTGAGAAGGCGAGGAGGAGGTCGAAGGTGAGGGCCCTCAGCGCCCCGGGGCTGATGGAGATCGTCCCCGGAAAGCCCCGGGTCGACCTGCAGACCCCGTAGTGGACGGGAGGGGCGACGAATACGGGCCTTCGGCGGGAGACCTCTTTTGCCACCTCCAGGGCCTGGATCGTATCGGTGAAGGTGGGGAGGTGAGGGCCGTGCTCCTCGGTCGCCCCCACCGGCAGGATCACCGTCCTCGTCTCCTCAAGCCCGGCCTCGATCTGTGTCCAGGTCATCTCCTCCATGAGCATCATATCTCGATCGAACTCCCGACGATGACGGCCCCTTCAGGGACCCGGACGTCGTACCGGACAGCTCCAACCTGGAGGGTATAGGGCCCAGCAGGTCCGGTCTCGAAGTTGGTGGACCAATCTTCTGGACCTTCCGTGGAGTAGGGGACGACGAGGGAGAACTCGCCATCAGAGTCCGCGACTGTAGACTGCTTGTAGACGAAGCTTCTCCCGCGGTTGGTGGTGATGGGAACGGAGATGACCGCTTCCGTACCGGGGGAGGCCTCCCCGGAGATCGTCGCTCCAGGAACGTGCTCGAAGATCTTGACGTACTTCTGGCCGCTGGTGGTGACGGAGGACTGGGACTCGTAGACGAGCCTGTAATGGCTGAGGGCCTCCAGGGGGACTGAGGTCATGATGGGGCTTTGGGAGACGACCTCCGCCGCAGCGTACCCCCGCTGGAGGCTCTCGTCGACGCTATCGAGGAGCTCCTGGTAGTCTCGAGATCTCTTCTGAGGCTCGACGGAGATGCCCCCCGCGCCGTCAGAGCGGAAGGCTACGGTCCACCCCTCCTGAACTTCAGCCTCGGTCCCGTCGAAGAAGTGGAGCCTGGCCACCATACTTCGGAAGTAGGGGGTCCTGTATATGGTGATCGGCTGGCCGTCCTGCCAGTAGCTGAACTGGAACTCGCCTGGATATATGTTGGACCAGGCAGCCATGGCGTGGAACTTGCCCATGGCCATCTCGACGTCGGTGACCACGTACCGTGCGTTGGAGTAGGGGGACATGTCGACGTCAAGGGCGGCCAGGACCGCCTCGGCCTCGGCCTCGGTCTGGGCGAGGAAGAAGGGGGACGATCCGGGTCTCTCGGTCTCTCTATTCCCTATCCCTTGCTGGAAGGGGTTAGAGTTCGGCAACCGGTGGCCGATGGTCTCGATCCAGTGGCCGTAGTCCCACCAGGAGATGGTCCCATAGGCAGAATCGGGGTAAGCAAACCTCTCGCCCGCCGGGGGCCTTTCATAGATGGCGTAGAGATCCATCCCCGGATAGGGGGTGTTCTCTCGGAGCCATACCAGGGAATCGTACCAATCGGATCCGATGGGATTGACATGCCGCTCCGATTGGAAGCTCCCGATCGAAACCCCCTGGACCGCCCCGAACATGGCTGGATAGACGAAGAGGGCTGCCACGATGACGACGGCTCCTGCGTTCATCAGAAGACGGTTCCGGTCTAACTCCTCCTTCGACGACCCTCTCGCCATCCTGACGATGGCGCACTCCACCTCCGAAAATCGGGTCTTCTCCAGAAGGACCGATCCCAGGTACCCGGTGAGGAAGGCTACGTTGACGGCGTAGTAGTATGCGAACCGGTTCTGAGCCAGGGTGAGGGAGAGCATCATCACCGTCCAGACCAAGATGAGCATATCTCCGCTCCTACCTTCATCTCGGAGGTATCGACGGAGGAGGAGGGGCAGGGCCAGAAGGGTGAGCCACATGGGAGAAAGGATGGATATTAACCCGGGGAAGTTCCTCTGGACCCCGTACCTCTCCAGTATCGTGGAGGCCTCTGATATGGTGGCCGCTCCTCCCGTATAGGGCTGGAATATCTTCAAGCCCGACATGAGGGTTCCCGTGAACTGAGGGACCGCCACTGCGAGGACCACAAAGACGACGGCGATGGACCCGATTATGACCAACGGGAAGTAGCGCCTCTCCATCCGCCTCTTGCCCAGCTCCGTCGAGACGAAGGAGAGGAAGAGCACGAATAATATCCCCATGATCAGGATCACCGGCTGAAATAGGGAGTAATAGACGGGACTGAACCCGTTCTGCACCCTGACGAAGGGAAGGACCAAAATGAGGGCGATCAAGAAGGCGATCGCCGTCACGATCGCGAGATGATCCACGTTCCTCCCCCTCAGATGGTCGACTGTGCTCTGGATGGCGACGAAGGCGAGGATGAAACCCACGAAGACATGACCCGCCGCCCAGGAGTCTATGTAAAGCCCCAGGAAGAGGCCCGCCAGAATAGCATAGAGGAGCGGCCGTTTTACTTCTGCGAGATCCCGGCCTCGGAGGGTGGCAAAGGTGAGTTTGCCTGAGCCAGACCTGACCGCCAGGATGAAGAACAGGATCGCCGTGGCGCTGAAGAGGACCTCTGCAACGTGGTGGTCGGTGAACCCGATCACCGATCGAGAGAGGAGCTGGCCCGGCAGAACGGCGATCATGACCGCTGCTATCAATCCAGCCGCCCGACCCCCCAGCTCCCGCCCTAAGAAGTAGACGGGGAAGACGAGAAGGGCCCCCAGGATGGCGGGGAAGACCGCACCCACCACCTCGACGGTGTGCATGCTGGGGTTTCCGAGCCCTGTGATGTAAGAGAGGACGGCGATCCCCCAGCTCATGAAGGGGCCGAAATGGATGGCCGTCCCCTCTGGAAAGAACGTGAGCGGATCGAACCACGGCCTCTGGAAGTTGAGGACGGTGCTCTTGGCCAGCATCATGTGATACCATGGGTCGTTGCCGTCGAATAGGACGGCATCTCCGACGAAGACGCGGGGCATGGGTCGATAGACCCTCAGGTAGAGCGAAAAGAGGAAGACGAAAACCAGGCCCGCGTAGACGTAAAGGTCGGGGACCCGCTCCAGAACCCGCCTCTTCGGGGCGGGTAGATCCTTCCCCTCCGCCCCCTTCTTTTTCTCCTTCACCGATTTCTTGGTCATCGTGCCGGAAGAAACTTGTTCCATCCAGATAAACATTTTGAAGCGGGGTTAAAGCTTAAAACCTTTGGAGCGTCTATCGGGTATCGGAGGGATTTTGTGAAGAAGATGACAGAAGTTGTGGGACTTGGAGGAATGCTGAACGGATTTAGGGATCTGGTTAAGGACGACGAGAGCATCACCTTTGTCGGTACTCCCGGTTTTTGCACCCCTTTCGCAGCGTTCCTCGCCTTCCCCATCAGGGAGAAGAGGCTCGCCTTTGTGCCGGGCCTCGAGGCGGATAAGACGAGGAAGCTCGTGGCAACAGAGTACGGGATGGAGCTGGGAGAAGCCACCAGTCCCGACGCCGACGTGGTGGTGATCCTGGGAGGGATGGCGATGCCCAAGATCGGTGTGACGATCGAGGAGATGGCCGCCCTCCTCGGAAAGATCGAGCACCAGAAGCTCATTGGGGTCTGTTTCATGGGGATCCTCGAACATGCGGGCTGGTGCGGGACCCCGGCCTTCGGCTTCGACTACGTCATGAACACAACCCTCATGGGTGATATATCCAGCCCGTAATGAATGACCCCCCTTAATATGAGGGATCCTCATTATGAGGGATCCTCGGGGGGGCTGAGATGAATAGTCCTCGAAATGAGGTAAATAAAGGAAAAATTGGTTTCTGGTGGGCCCGACGCGATTCGAACGCGTGACCTCACGGTTATCAGCCGTGCGCTCCAACCATGCTAAGCTACGGGCCCGGCAGCTTTTCTGATTGAGCCACCCCTTAATAACAGTTTCCCTAGAAGGGGATTGGAAAGAAGGAGATATCGGCTCGCCGCATACGCATCTTTCTGCATCCCGCCTTCAGGTCCGACCCGACCACGAGGGACTGAAGGGTAGGCACCGGCCTTTCGACAGACTTAAATCTTCAAGGGATGAGGACCAGGAGGTGATATTGGGATGGCCGAAGCTGAAATTGATGATAGAGAAGATCTGACCGGGCTCTACGACCTGGCGATACCCATCGGGATGCCCTTGAGCGTAATCCAGGATCTGGTGGACAAGTTCGAGCTGGATCCCGTCAGGCGGAACGCCAAGGTCGGCATTTTGGACGGCGAGACCGAAGAGAGGGAGATCCTCGTCCTCCGCGGTGATCTCGATACCGTCAAGGCGGCGGAGAAGTACATGTTCGAGGCCCTCGACCGGAGAATTTCGAGGTGGGAGAAGAACGACCGATCCGATCGCTACAGGGAGATGTACGATAAGAACGCCGAGAAGCGGATGCATATGGTGAAGGAAAGGATCGAAGAAAGGAAGGACGAAGAGATATCCTTCTGATCGAGGAGATGAGGAGGGCGGAGGAGAAGGAGATCCTCCATCATTGTGGGCCCTCATCATCCGCAAAGTCGTCTTCTCCGGCCCGGAGATCTCAGAGAACCCCCATCATCTTGTGGGCCTGGGGTATGACCAAAACATCTCCTCGATGCTCCGATGCAGCCTGGTGGATGAGCATCAGCTTCTCTGGGGACGGCCTTCCTATCCCCGAAGCTGGCTGGAGTACAAACGTCGCCTCCACCCCCTCAAGGCGGGGGCATAGCCGGTCGATCTCTTCGATGGGCGTCGATTCGAGGATCACGACCTTGGCGATGGTGACCGCCCCCGCCCTGGAAGCGGCCTTGATGCAGCCAAGCTCGTTCTCGACCAGACGGAGCCAGTCTGCAGGAGGGCAGGCCCTGTGGCTTGGAAGCTTAACGTCGACGGCCGCAAAGTCGATCCGGTCGACGACCCTCAAGAAGCGTCTCTCTGAAAAGCCGTTCGTCTCGAAATATACGGGGAGGCCCTCGGCGGCGCAGCATCTCGCCAGGGCCGCTGCGAACTCCGGCTGGCAGAGGGGCTCGCCCCCTGTTATCGATACGCTGTGAGTTCCGGAAGCCCAGAGGCCGAGGATCTCCTCATTCGCCCAGCTCGAGGTGACGGGATTATTCCTCCGCAGGAGAAGGCCCGATCCAGGATCGCGTTCCACCTCGCAAAATTTGACCTCGCGCCGGGACTTCGCCGAATCACAGTAGGAGCAGGAGAGGTTGCAGCCAGCTGTCCTGACGAAGACCTGCCTCCTTCCGACGAGGGGGCCCTCTCCCTGAAACGAGGAGAAGATCTCGGCGAGGACGCCGACCTCATCGGTATACAGTGGGATCATCGACCCCGGCCTCCATAAATCCACGCCTCCGATGCTGACAGGATTCGCACTCTCCGCAGTGGACCGTCCCCTCCCGGTAGCAGGACCATGTCAGGGCCATGGGCGCCCCCAGCTCCGCCCCCATCCTGACGATGCCGGGCTTATAGAGGTGGAGGAGGGGGGCCTCGATCTTCGGGGGCCGGCTGAAGGAGGCTACAGACTTCTCCAGGAGGAGGTTGAACCGGTCGACGAACTTCGGCCTGTTGTCCGGATAGGACTCCCCCTCTTCTGCGTTGAATCCGACGTAGATCCCCTCGGCTCCGATCTCCTCGGCGTAGGCCGCCGCCATCGACCCGAAGACGAGGTTTCTGCAGTAGACCCAGGTGGAAGGCGTCGGCTTCGGGCCTCTGATATCCACTTCGTCCCCGGTGGGGATGGGTGAGCCGGCGGTCGTCAGAGGTGCATGGTTATAGAAGAGGTCAGTCCTCGCGAACCTGACCTCGGATGCGCCGAGGGCCTTCGCGATCTCCTGGACAGCCCTTTCTTCCCTCCCCTCAGCCTTCTGGCCGTAGAGGATGTGGATGATGGAGATCTCGAAGCCCTCATCCAACGCCTTGGCCGCCGCCACGGTGGAGTCGAGCCCTCCAGAACAGAGGCAGACCGCCTTCGGCCTCATTCGGTCATCACCCATTTGTTCCTCCCCTCCCAGAGCTTCACCGAGACGAGTCTGGCGTGGGATTCGAGGAGGCGGCTCTCCAGGCCGGCCTTGATGTATTCTGCGATCCTCTCGGCGGTGGGGTTGTCGAGGATACCGTTCAGATCCCGGTGGTCCAGCTCATCCAGGACCGATTTTAAGATGCGCTTCAGATCGTAGAAGTCCAGGAGAAATCCCGTCTCTTCGTCCACCGGCCCTTCAAGGATCACCTCAACGTCGTAGGTGTGGCCGTGGATTTGCGCACACTTGCCGTCGTAGCCGGGGAGGCGGTGGGCGGCGTCGAACTCCAGGGATAGACCCATCTTCATCCTCCATCGCCCTCCCTCAGCCTCCCCTGGCGGCGGTCTATCTCGTCGAGCTGGTCGAGCATCTTCCTCAGGGCAGTCCTGACGGCGTCGGAGAAGTTGACGAACTTTCCGTCGTCGCCTACGTGGCAGTTGACGTCGTCTATGATGTGTTGCGGAATCTCCACCGATATCTTGGGCAATGTAATCCTCCAGTAATCTTCAGGTATTATTGCAAGAATATCAGAGGATTATTAAAGCTTTCCCGGTCAGGGCTCTGCACCATCCAGGATCTCCGGCGGAGCTCCTGCCAGGGCCACCAGCCCCTCGGCCTCCATGAAGTGAAGCCTTCCGGGGACGACGAGGATGTGAAGGGGCCCCCCGAAGTCGCGGTCTGCGAGCCTTGGGAGCCAGTCGGCGATGACGACGGCATCGTCGGATCCCGCACGAGCGACGCCGACGCCTAAGGATGCGTTGAGCTGGCTCTCCCCGGCGATCTCCTCCATCTCCAGGAGGAGGGCCGCCCCCTCTCCCGCGGTCATGTATCTATCCGGCTGGATGTCCAGGAAGAGGAGGGTGTGAAGGTCCCGGTGGAGGTTCTCGACGACGACGTCATAGGGGCTCGTGGCGACGATCCTCTTGCTCCCCGCAACGTAGGGGTACGGTATCGATGTGGACCTTCCGAACCGGTAGTTCTGAAGGCCGGTGAGGCCGGAGACGGCGGTGACGATGGAGGAGGAGTGGATGATCCGGGTCACGATCCCCATCCTGAGGGCCCGGAGCCGGAGGTCCAGATGGGTCGTCGAGATCATGGGGTCTCCTCCCACCAGGAAGGCGACATTCTTCTCCCGGGCTTCGCCGATCCACCCTTCTGGGTCCACCTCCACCTCCTCCCGGCTCAGGATCCGGACCTCTTTTCCGTAGAATTCTGCTAGCCTCTCCGGGGTGGCGCCGGCGAGGTGAGAGGTGTAGAACTCCGCATATACCAGATCCGCGTCCCTGATGGCCTCCAGCCCCTTCACCGATACGTCCATCTCGTCGTAGAGCCCCAGTCCGACAAAAGAGAGCATATTCGCCCATATCCGCCATGCGGCTTAAAGAAAGCGGCCGGACGGAAAAAAAGGGCAGGCAAAGGCTATATGGATTAGACTCCGAATGAATTCTCATGATCGGCAGGACGACCCAGGTTGTGGATTGCCGAGAGAGCATGGGGCTTGCCAAGGGCGGCGGCCTCGCCCAGCGCGGAACCCTCTCCGAGGCCTCCAGACCAGACGTGATCGCCATCGCCATGTCCCCGGGGCGGAGGCACATAACCAAGCCCGTCTGCGAGATCACCTACGGCCTCCGACGGGAGGGAATCCAGACGAGCGTCCTCGTCCTGGAGGCGGGAGCGGGGGTCCCCGACAGCTTCCCTTCGGCCTCCAAGGGCTTCGGCCCCACCTTTGGCCTCACCCCCAAGGAGATCGAGCAGATCGAGAGGCATAAGATCGCAGTCATCCACCTCGGCAACATCAGGTCTCACGTCGTCTACAAGGCGAAGGACGTTCTGGCCCTGGCGGAGGTCCCGGCAGTGATCGTATGCCAGAGCCCTGTAGACTTCGAGGACTTCGCGAAGGTGGGGGTGAAGACGAGGCTGGTGAAGCCCCCAAGGAACAAGGTCGAGACCCTGGGGACGGTCGTCGACATCGTCTACGGGGTGACCAGAGGCGCCACGTGCCAGAGGACGAAGCTGAACCAGCTGGCAAAAGTCTTAAACCACCACCTGGCCCGGATGGAGAGGGAGGAGAAGAGGAGGCGGGAAGAAGAGGAGATGCCCGAGGCCGAGAGGAAGGCGAGGGCCAAGAAGAAGGCAGAAGAGGCGAAGGCGGAAGGCGGGATGAGCACCTCTTTCTTTTAGAAGAGGTCTGATAAGGAGACGGACGGAAACGCGGACGATGCGGCTTTGAAGGTCATGACGATCTGATCGGAGACGATCGCGGGCCAAAATCCTGGAGATGGAGACGAAGATGAAGCTGGTGATACTTCTGGGAGACGGGATGGCGGACCATCCCATCGATGTGCTCGACGGAAAGACCCCCCTCGCGGCGGCAGAGACCCCCAACATGGACAGGATAGCCCGAGATGGGAAGGGCGGCCTCGCCGCTAACGTCCCGCCGGGGATGCCGCCGGGAAGCGACATCGCGAACCTCTCGGTGATGGGCTACGACCCAAAGAGGTACTACAGCGGCCGCGCCCCCCTGGAGGCGGCGGCGATGGGCGTTCCTCTCGGCCCAGAAGACGTCGCCTTCCGGTGTAACCTCGTCACCGTCGACCGAGATCGAAGGATCATGGTCGACTACAGCGCCGGGCACATCACCTCCGAGGAGGGGCGGGAGCTGATCGAGGCCCTCAAGAAGGCCCGACCCGCCACCAGGCTCCACCCCGGCGTAAGCTATCGAAACCTCCTCGTCCAGGGCGGCGACGAAGGGCTAAAGGCGATCTGCACCCCTCCCCACGACATCACAGGCCAGCCGATCGACGGCCACCTCCCGAGAGGAGAGGGCTCCGCCGCTCTTCGGGATATGATGGAGTCATCGGTCCCCGTCCTCGAAAAGCATCCCGTCAACCTCCAGCGCGCAAAAGAGGGCAAGAGCCCCGCGAACATGATCTGGCTCTGGGGGCAGGGGAAGGCGCCGTCGATGCCGAAGTTCCGCGATATATGGGGGATGGAAGGGGCGGTCATCTCCGCCGTCGACCTCCTGAAGGGGATGGGGGTCTATGCAGGCCTCGAGGTGATAGACGTGCCCGGCGCGACCGGCGTCCTCGACACCGACTACGAGGGGAAGGTGGCGGCCTGCCTCAACGCCCTCGAACGGGTCGACTTCGTCTTCCTCCACGTCGAGGCCCCCGACGAGATGAGCCACGACGGCCTTCTCGACGGTAAGATCGAGGCGATCCGCCGCTTCGACGAGCGGGTCGTCGGCCCGGTCCTGGCGGGGCTGGAGAGGTCCGATCATGAGTGGCGGGTCGCCGTCCTCCCCGACCACCCGACCCCCCTCTCCATCAGGACCCACACCGACGAGCCCGTCCCCTTCGCTATGATCGGCTCGGGAATCGAGCCCGACGATATGAAGGCCTTCAGCGAGGAGGAGGGGGCCCGGGGCGGGTGCGGGACGGTCGAGGGGTGGCGGCTGATGGGTATGATGGTGGAGCGGGATGAAGGATGGCCAAATTAGATGTGTAGCGAAATAGCACATATTTATTATTTAATTTTAAATCCAACCATACTCGATTCAATTAATCTAAATGATTTGGGTAAGATTATGTTGCCAGTTACTGGCACATTGCTTGGACTTGTATATGCGGCTCTAATATATTGGCTGCAGAAAGGATTTTCAAGGCTAGAACATACACGTACCCTTTTAGAAGATTTGTTGGTGGCAAATGGCAAAATTCTCTTGGATTTATTAGTAGGCGCTAGCGTTGTTAGCCTTTTCGCGATAATCGGATCGATCAAGTTGATAAGCGTGGCTTTTTGGATTTTCGCTATTGTATTTTTGGTAGATCTTCTAAGAGCTACTGCTGAACAAGGTTACATTGCGACTATTTTCTCCGCCAAATATATTCCAAAAAATTATGGTGCGTTTAGGCAGAGCCTAAGAAAAATAAGAAATGCTGGATTTGAAGGATGGGTTAGGGTATCGATGTTATTCCTCGTTATTATCTGTTATCCGATATTGCTTAGCTTCGGATCTAATACACGATTTTGGATATTAACTGAGAATAGCGCGATTGTATTTATTTGTACATCATCCGTAGTAGCCTTATTACAAATTAAATCGCTTCTCACACTGGCATTTGATGTTCGAAAACAAATTGAGAGCAAATTGATGAGCGAAAATGAAGATAGAGCAACGAAAATTGAAGAGAAAACTGTAATTTGGAGCGAACAAAAACTGAAAATGGAAACTATGATAATCATTGAAAGACTAGAAAGCATTGGTGTTGTTTCGTTGGACCGATCTGAAGATCTATTATTAAAAAGTTCTTGGACATCTAGGGATTTAAACGATAAACCAGTATTAAAAAGCGCACCTTGGGTTAAAGAATCCGGAAGTTGCCATTTTAATATTATTATTCCATATATAGATTCTGATGCTCTGACAAGAGCTTTTATTTACAGGTGGTCACGAAGCATACTTGTAACGTTATCTAATTCGAAAACGGAAGTCCGGCATTATAGTCTTTCATTTTTCCGAAAAGAAAATGGAAAAGATAACTATTTTGGTATGATTCGAGCAAGCAGAGAAGACGTAACTAAGACATCATCACAGAATTTATCAGATGAAGAATTTATTAAAAATTTGCCTGGGAGATATCTATCTCCTGCCGTAGCAGAGTTTTAAAATATAAATATATAATAGTATTAATTCATATGAAGAGCTGGCTCAAGATGTCCACATCGAAAGCCAGCTGCCTCTGTGCTTGAGCGACAAAAAACTACGCGTACCCCGTGCAGAAGGCTCCGCCCTCGCGGACTTCCCCCGATTTGGAGAATAACGCCCACATATGAACCCCCCCTCTCCTTTTACGAAACGCAATACCCCGAATGGAGCCCGCCTGGCCGCGCCCCTCGACCCGCAACCTATAAGCCCTTACAGCCCTTACAGCATTTACATGGGCGAAGCGGCCGATAAGAGGATTCCGGTGACCCGGGAGGTCTGGGAGGATTTATCAGACCTCAAGAGGCCGGGAGAGACCTTCGCGGGCCTCCTCGCAGAGATGATCGAGCACGAGAAGGAGCGGCGGCTCTTCCTCGATATGGAGAGGATCGAGAGGGAGGGAAGCTTCGTGGAGCTTCGGCTTTGACCTACCAGCTGCTGATCGAGGAGAAGGCCCTGGAGTTTCTCCGATCCCTCCCGGAGAAGAGCAGGCGGCTTGTGGCTGATCGATGTCTTTCTCTCGCCTACGATCCCTTCCCTGGAGGCGAAAGGGGCGACCGGGAGGCGCTCCATCTCTCTGGCCATAAGAAGCTCTATCGCCTCCATGTTGGAAGGTCCTATACCGTCTTCTATCGGATATCTGATGATGAGAAGGTCGTTACGATCCTCGCCATCACCACCATTGAGAAGGCGCACAAGATGTACGGGCGGCTCTGAACCCTCCATCTCCATCTTCTCCGGATAGGATCTGTTTCAGAATTACCGTACCTGTTAACGTTCTGAAATTGGCCGGATGGAGCCAGCTCCTGGTTTCCGCGCCGCCCGGCACCCGCCCCGCGATACCGCCCGTGCGGGCTTCGCCTGGCCAAGTCCGATAGAATCATCGTATGAAAAATAAGTTATGCCATGAAAATAATCGTATTTGGGTGAAATATGGCCGCTCGAAGAATTACAATCGACGTGCCCGAAAAGGTGCTCTTGTCCGAAAAGACCGACGAGAAGGCTTTCGGTCGTGAGCTTCGGATCTTGGCCGCAGTCAAGCTCTATGAGCTTGGTCGGCTCTCCTCGGGACGAGCTGCGGAGCTCGCCGGTATGCCGCGAGTCGAGTTTCTGCTGACCCTTGAACGCTACAAGGTATTCCCTCTCGAAGCCGAGCTCCGCGACCTGGAGAATGCTAATGCCTGAGGTCATCAGCAACACCTCCCCTCTGCTCTACCTCTACCGCATAGGCGCTTTGGCTTGGTTACCAAAGCTCTTCAACGAGGTATGGATCCCAAAGGCGGTAGCGATAGAGCTGGCTGAAGGTCGGCGCAGAGGCTATGACGTTCCAAGTCCGCGTGATTACTCCTGGATCCAGATCGTCGACCCAAAATCCCCGCCTTCCGAATGGCTCGCGCTGGAACTGGGCCCTGGAGAAGTTGCAGCCATATCCCTGGCCCTAGAGAATCCTAACAGAATCGTCTTGTTGGACGACGCTTTAGCGAGGCGGATTGCCCAGGCAGCCGGGTTGAACGTCTGGGGAACGCTCAGATTCTTGCTGGAGGCGAAATCTGAGGGTCTGACAGAAAGCATCGAACCTCTTGTAGATCATTTGGGAGATACTGGCATGTGGCTCTCAGAGAGCGTTAGGAATAGGATTTTGGCTTTGGCTGGTGAAAACACAGGCCACAAAAGTCGCTAGTTGATATCGCCTGCAAACAACAACTCGGATGCCACGGAATACCGAGCGTCCTTATTTTTCTAGCCTGGACTGCCCCGCGCCGCCCGGCACCCGCCCCGCGATCCCGCCCGGCGCCTCCACCATGCTGTGCGACGCTCCGCGCCCTCCGGGCGGGATGGCGCCCTCCACGCGGTGTCCCATCGACCGACAGAGAATAAACTTAAATAAAAATGGGGCTCAGAGTAGAGGATGAGGAGAATGAAGACGGAAATTGAAGAGCAGAAGAAGGGTCAGAGTTGCAAAACGGACCTCTTGCCCCCGGAGATACGTGACGAATACCGGGAGGTCACCAGGAGCCATCAGAAGCTCTTGGAGCGGCTGGCCGATAGATAGATCCGCAAGAGGCGATGCACCGTTGGAGGCTCACAGTCTCCGACTTATCCTCATCAATCACCCAGTTCCATTACTTCTCAAGAGATTTCGAATTACTACATCGATCCACGCCCGATATTCCGGGCTGAAGGAGCTCCTAGATGGAGGATGGAGCCAGCCCGGTAGTTTTCGCGCCGCCCGCCAGCCCTCCGCCCTTATTACTCACCTGCAGACATAGATCTGCCTCGTCAGGCTCCTGTGGACCCGCTCCCGATGGACCTCCAGGACCACAAACCCCACCTCCTC
This sequence comes from Candidatus Methanocrinis alkalitolerans, assembly GCF_029167205.1. Classification (NCBI taxonomy): domain Archaea; kingdom Methanobacteriati; phylum Methanobacteriota; class Methanomicrobia; order Methanotrichales; family Methanotrichaceae; genus Methanocrinis; species Candidatus Methanocrinis alkalitolerans. The sequence continues at coordinate 29,043 of NZ_JARFPL010000007.1, read as the reverse complement.
GATCAATTCGCCGACGGGCCGGTCGTCGACGAACACCATCCTCCTGCCGGGGATCAGGACCCGCCGCAGCTCGGCGAGGCTTCCGGCCAGGAGCTCGTCTCGCGACCCCGCCTGGATGAGGGCAGACCTCCCGTAGGGGGCGTCGGAGACGGCCGCCTCGACGGATCTGTCCTTGAGGGGGAGGGTCATGGCGTCCCCGACGATGAGGGTGCAGTCGAGCCCCGCCAGGTTTGATTGTGCGCCCCGGACGATCCTCCCCTGGACGTCGAGGCCGACGCCCCGGACCCCCATGAGCCCCGCCTCCACCAGGAACCCGCCGGTCCCGGCGAAGGGGTCGAAGAGCCGCTCGCCCTCTCTGGCGCAGGAGAGGTTGACGAGGGCTCTTGCGAGCTTCGGGAGCATCGTCCCTGGGTAAAAGAAGGGCTTGAGGTGGGGGCGCCGGGCCCGAAACCCGGCCCTGTCGGTCCGGGCGACCTCCCTGCCCAGGAGGACCCGGTCTTCGGTGACGATCGCCCGGATCTCGATCTGGGGGTCTGCCAGGTCGGCTTTGTATCCCCTTTTCCACAGAACAGAGCCCACCATCCTCTCCACCTCGTCGCTTCCGAGGGGAACCTCGCCGAGCCGCTTCGCCCTGACCCTGTAGGATCTATCGGGAAGGTCGAGCTCTGCGGCGGCCCTGGCGACGCCTTCTGCAGTCGGCTCGGCCTCGGCCGCGACTTCGATGATCCGGTGGACCATCGCCATCCTCACCCCGAGGCGGGAGAGGTCCAGGTCCCGGGCCTCGACGACGAGGCACCGGGCGGATTCGGAGACGATCCCATATCCGGCCGAGGTGACCTCCAGGAGGGAGAGCGCCTCGCTCTTGGGGATCGTCGGGTGCTCCCCCGAGAGCTCGAAGGCGTATCGGGCCGCCATCTCAGATCCGGGACGGTTCCAGGTATCTGTTGACCCGCTTGTAGTCGAACTCTTCGGCGTCGAGGACGTTCTCCAGGAAGTTGAAGAGGGCCCTTCTGACGTCCCCGGTGAGGAGGGGGTACCAGGTGGGGCTCGCGACGACTACCATCCGGAAGGCGAAGAAGGGGGCGATCACCGAAAGGAGCTCCTCGTCCCCCGTTTTGTCGAGGTAGTTCTCGAAGAATAGTTCGAATAGGGCCTGTAGGCCGCCTTCGAGCCTCAGGCTCTTCTGGACGGAGTAGAAGATGTAGTTGGTCGTCATCGCCGTGACGTCGTCGGCCGCCTCTCCCCACTCCCCCCGGGACCGATCCAGGACCGAATATTCCGTCCCCGACCGAAACATCACGTTCCAGGGGTGAAAGTCTCCATGGGTCTGGCAGAGCCTGTCGGTCTTATCCCGAAGACGCCACCTCCAGTCGATGCACTTCTTCTCGATAGCTGAAAGCTCCCCGGGCTCCAGGAAATCGGGGTCTGCCGGGTAGTCGTCGAGGATACCCATGATGCACTCGCCGTGGCCGATGGTCTCCCTTATCTTCCGACGGTAGAGGGCGGGAGAGTCCTTCTTTACGCCATGGATCTCGGCGAGGTATGTGGATAGGGCCTCGGCCCGTCTCATGTCCAGGTCCATCACCCCCTCCTCCTTCACCCGCTCCAGGTCGAAGAAGTACTCTCTCCCGTCGATCTTCTCCATCAGGATGAAGAACTCTCTTGCGTTGCCGCAGGATGTGAGCCTACCACCATCATCGAAGTATCCGACGTCCATCGACCTCGCGTGCTTCGGGAGGCCCCCGAAGGCGGAGTGCTGCCAGAGGAGTACCTGGGCCCGGTCGGAGAAGTGGTCGTGGCCGAACCCCTCCTGGACCCGCATCGTCGAGAGGACCGCAGACCTCGCCACTCCTCCTGCGGAGTACTCCAGGAGGACGGGGCTTCCGTAGCCGAACCCTTTGACGTCCTCTGTAGTGGGGATCGTCTCGCCCAGGGTTCTCATCCCCACCAGTTCGGCGTCCTCCCCCGCGAGTCTTTGGAGGTACGCTTCCACCGCACCTCTCTTCAGGTCCATATATCCTCCACCTCCTCCCTCAGGTCCCCATATCCCAGCTGTGGAGGTACTTCTCCTGCTCTGGAGTCAGGGACTCGATCTCGATCCCCATCGCCGCGAGCTTCAGGGCCGCCACCCTCTTATCTATCTGTGGGGGGACGGGGTAGACCTTCCGGTCGAGATCCGGGCCGTTCTCTGCTATGTAACGGACGCAGAGCGCCTGGTTTGCGAAGCTCATGTCCATCACCTCCGGCGGGTGGCCGTAGGCTGCGGCGAGGTTGATCAGTCGGCCTTCAGCCAGGAGATAGATCCTCCGGCCGTCGGACATTTTGTACTCGGCGACGTTCTCCTGGACCTCGGCCATCCCCGAAGCCATCTCCTCCAGGGCGGGGATGTCTATCTCAACGTTGAAGTGGCCGCTGTTGGCGACGATCGCCTGGTCCTTCATCAGCTCGACGTGCTCTCTTCTGATGACGGAGACGTTCCCGGTGACGGTGACGAATAGATCGCCCAGGGGCGCCGCCGCGGTCATCGACATCACCCGGAAGCCGTCCATCGCCGCCTCCAGGGCCTTTCTGGGCTCCACTTCGACGACGACGACGTTCGCTCCCATCCCCCTAGCTCTTGTGGCAAGGCCGCGGCCACACCAGCCGTAGCCTCCGATGACGACGGTCTTGCCGGCGAAGAGGAAGTTGGTGGCGTTCATGATCCCGTGAATGGTGCTCTGTCCTGTCCCGTACCGGTTGTCGAACATCATCTTCGTCTCGGCGTCGTTGACGGCTATCACCGGGTACATGAGCTTGCCGGCGTCGGCGAGGGCCCGCAGCCTTATCACCCCCGTCGTCGTCTCCTCGCATCCCCCGAGGATATCGGCGGCCAGGTCCGTCCTATCCCGGTGGATGGTGGCGATGGTGTCGGCGCCGTCGTCGAGGGTGACGTTGGGGCGTATGTCCAGGGCCTTGTTGATGCAGTCGTAGTACTCCTGGTCGTTCTCGCCGTGGAAGGCGTAGACGTACATACCATCCTCCGCCAGGGCGGCGGAGACGTCGTCCTGGGTGCTGAGGGGGTTGGAACCCGCAACGGCGATCTCGGCCCCTCCGGCCGTCAGGGTCGAGAGGAGATTTGCGGTCTCGACGGTGACGTGGAGGCAGGCGACGACCCTGACCCCCTCCAGGGGCCTTTCCATCTGGTACTCCTCCCGGATCTTCTGGAGGACAGGCATGTGCCTTCTAGCCCACTCAATCCTCTTTTTGCCCTTAACGGCCAGCTCCGGATCCTTGATGACGTTATCCTTCAAGTATCACACCTCGATCGATTCTGCAGTCGGATTATCGCTTCTGAGATCTGATTATTTGGATCTACTTAAAACCGATCGGTAAAGATCGGAGGAACCTCTATCTACCTTCGAGTATCAGAAGAGATCCCCATGGCGATTGTTGCGGAGATCGAGGCGACCCTTCTGGGGACGGGGGTGGGGATACCCCATTCGGGCCGGGCCCAGGCCGGTCTGGTGTTGAAGGCCGAGAAACCCCTTCTCTTCGACTGCGGTGCAGGCGTTCTGTTGAGGCTCGCAGAGGCGGAGGTCTCTCCCCTGGAGATCGGATCCGTCCTCCTCACCCACCTCCACCTCGACCACGTCTCAGACCTCCTCCCCCTCGCCAAGGCCCGGTGGCTCCTGGGGGAGAGGAGGATGGCGGTGTATGGTCCCGAGGGGACGGAAGGATGGTTTGAGCAGGTCCGGTCCCTCTACCCTTACCTCGAAGAGCTGGACGTCTCCGTCACCGCCGTGGCGCCCGGCGACGAGTTCGCCCTATCGGGCTTCAAAATCAGGGCGGGTGAGGCGGTCCACAGCCTTCCTGCGTTAGGATACCGGATCGAGTCGGGCGAGAGGGCGATCGTCTACTCCGGGGATACCGAGCCCGCGCCTTCGATGAGGGCGCTGGCGGAGGGCGCTGACCTTCTCATCCATGAGTGCTCCTTCCCCGAGCCTTACGTCGTCACCAACCACTCGACACCTAAGTGGTTGGGTGAGAACCTCAGGGACGCTGGCGTAAAGAGGATCGTCCTCACCCACCTCTACCCCCAGACGATAGGCCGCGAGGCGGAGATGGTCCGGGACGTCCGAGCGGCCCTTGGCGACGAGGCCAGAGTGGAGGTCGGGCGGGACCTCCAGAGGATCGAGATTTAGAATATAAAAAGAAAAGATGGAGACCTATACCACAAACTTCTGGTAGCACTCCTCGCAGACGATCTTTCCTTCGGCGGTCCTACCCCTCACCTCCATGAACGCCTCGCCGCACTCCTGGCAGTCTATGGAGGGGTGGATCCGGGCCTTCTCCGGCGCGGGGATATCGACCTCCCGGACCGCCAACAGCTCCTCGTCGGGGGCGGCCAGGATGTAGTCGGTAGCCTCCTCCCGCAGCTTCATGAACCTCTCCCTCTCTTCAGGGGACATATCCCCGGAGAGGAACCGCTTCATAGCGGCGGGGTCGATCCGGGGGAGGACGTCTCTGAAGTAGATCCGCAGGGCCTTCTCGTGGTCCCGAGAGTAGAAGGTGTATACGTGTTTTCCGTGGTCCTTGAAGATGAAGTTCCCCTTCCCGAAGGTGCAGCCCAGAAGCTGCTGGATTGCGTCGACGCTGCAGGAGCTGTTCTCGACGATCGCCACCAGCTCCTCGTCCTCGGCCCTGTCATAATGGTCTTTGACGTACTTGGCCACCCGGTAGCCTATGGCTATGCCGGGGCAGGAGTGACCGTGAAATTTCACCGCATCTTGGAAGTCTTCGTCCATCTCCTCACCTCAATCCGAATTAACAGGGCCGGGTTATGAGCTGATACTACGTGACTACTCCCCGCCCTGAAGGGCGGGGCTTCTAGCTTTTGGCAGAGACTGTAGCCCCAGTCTCAGAATGTTTATCGCCGCATTCTCGTCACGGTCCATGACCGGCCCGCATTGAGGACATCCATGGACCCGATCCGATAGCGACTTCGGCACTTTAAGGCCGCACCTGGAACATAGCTGACTTGTGTTCCGAGGATCTACTAGAACCACCATCGAACCGGCGCTCTCAGCCTTGTACGATGTGGTTATCACTAGCATCCTCCAGGCAGCGTCTGATATGCTCTTAGCCAGGCAGTGGTTCTTAAGCATGTTCGTGATACTCAGATCCTCGAAAGCAATCAGCCCGAACCTTTCGACCAGGTTGTGACTGACCTGATGAGCAAAATCGTATCTGCGGTTGGCTATCCGCTCATGGGTCCGCGAGACGACTTTGAGAGCTTTCCTCCTCTCAGGAGTTTCCTTCTCATATTTGGATAGTCGTCTTTGAGCTTTGGCCAACGCCTTCTCCTCAGATCGAAAGAACCGGGGGTTATCGATCTTCTCTCCGTTGGATAGCGTAGCGAAACTCTCCAGCCCCACATCGATGCCCGCCATCAACCCATCTTTCCAGGGAGGCTTCGGAGGATCGTCGATCTCCCCTGAGAAGCAGGCAAACCACTTTCCGGTCGAAGATCTCCGAACGGTTAACCTCTTGATCTTCCCTTCGATGGGTCGGTGGAGCTTGATCTTGACATCTCCGATCTTGGAGAGGTCGAGCTTCCCGAAAGACAGTTTGAATCCCAGCTGTGGATAGGTGAACGAATCGTACCATCCTTTCCCCTTGAACCTGGGATACCCCGGGGCTTCTCCTGCTTTGACCCTCCGGAAGAACGCTTTGAATGCCAGATCTACCCGTTCTTGGACGTTCTGGAGGGTCTGAGAGAATACCTCCTTCAGTTCGGGTTTGTTTTTCTTCCACTCTGGCAGCAAGTTGTGAGTCTCATACTTAGATGTGGATTTGCCTTCTTGTTCAAAAGAGTTTTTTCGATATGCCAAAGTCTCGTTATAGGTCCATCTACACAGCTCCAAGGTCTGTTCCATCTTAGACCGCTGTGCTTTTGTCGGATAGATCCTATATTTGAAGGCTTTAAGCATTACACTCACTTAAGCTGTTATGGTATTTAAAGATTCATAGCTTAAGGCGGGGTACGATTCATCCCCGGCCCGAAGACCGGGGTTTTCTCTACCCCTGCACCCCGCCTCTATAAAATGGCTTTCAGATGTCGGTCACCTCAATTATATAAGCCAAAAAATTGGTCTTAAAAAACGGGATTGTAGAAGGCTTTTGAGAGGCGCGGAGCAACAAAATCGCCGGTCTTTTATCCGACGCCCCTCTTACGGGGACTGCCGACCCATCTGGTCTTCTGCTCGCGCCTCAAACGTTAATTGTCATCTTAATCTATTTAGGTCTATCGCCAGGGGGGCTGGGAGGGTGATGTATGACGGATCGGTCCGAATTACAGGTCACCAGTTATTTTAAGCTTGAGGGGGGACCTACCCTCCATGGAGTTCGCTTTGGAGATCTCTAAGGGCGAGAAGTTCAGGCAGATCTACGCCGTGGGGGCGATGGGCGGGCACAGCCCCTACGACTTTCGGATCGCCTTCTACAACGACTCGCCGAAGGCCGTCGTCCAGGAAGGAAAGCAGCTCTCCGTCATGGAGCGGAAGGTCGAGACGGAGCTGATCCTCTCCCCCCTGGCCGCAAAGGAGCTCGCCGACTGGCTGAATAACCACATAAACGAGTACGAGCGGCAGTTCGGCGAGATCAAGAAGCCCGGCGGGAAGAAGGTGGAGGCTGGAGAGCCCGCCCCCATCCAGGGCTACATGTGAGGAGATACCATGAGGTCGAAAGAGAAGGTTCTCGTCCACAAGGGGATGGACCGGGTGAAGAGGGAGGAGTACCAGGAGGCGATCGAGTTATTCGACCAGGTCCTGGAGATGAACCCCGCGAACGCCGACGCCTGGAACAACAAGGGCGTCGCCCTCTTCCAGATGGGGCAGGCCGAGGGGGCCCTGACGTGTTACGACGAGGCGCTGAAGGCGGACCCGGAGAGCCTCGAGGCCCGGAGGAACCGGGCCTTCGTCCTCCGGGGGATGGGGCGGTTTGAGGAGGCGCTGGAGGTCTACGAGGAGATCGTCGCCGGAGAGCCGGAGGCCTGCGACTTCAGGAACCTCGCCTCCGTCCTGGTGGGGATGGGCCTTTTGGAGGAGGCGCTGGGAGCGCTGATGGAGGCTGCCCACCTGGAGCCGTCCATCGCCGTCGAGAGAGAGATCGAGGCGCTCCGGAGGGTGATGATGGAGATCGCCGTAAGGGCGCAGTTTGGCGGCTTGATCCCCGGCGAAGGGGACGGGAGCGGCCGGACCGACTGAGCCGACCGGACCGGCGAAGGCTGATATAGGGTGGGGTCGGATATATGAGAAGGGTATAAAGAAGCTGTAAAGGAGGGATCGAGGTTGAAAGGTTTCGTCATGATCAACGCAGAGCCGGGGTCTGAGAAGGCGGTCTACGACGCCCTCGCCCAGATCCGGGGGGTCCGGGAGGTCGTCCCCGTCTACGGGGAGACGGACTTCATCGCCATAGCCGACGTCGATGGCATAAACGACCTGAACATGATAGTCCTGCGGGTTCGGGAGATCCATGGCGTCACCTCCACCGAGACGATCCTGGGGATGGAGCTGAAGTTCTGATCTCACAATCTTCTCCCCTCCTGAGAGCCCTTCTATGGGAGGAGGGGCTGAGCCCATACTGGGGCCGAAACCGATAAGACGGACTGGCTCCTTCCCCTCCTCCGGATAGCCCATGGCCAAGATCTCCCCCCTGATGGACCAGTATTTCGGCATGAAGGAGCGGTGCGGCGACGCCCTCCTCCTATTCCGGATGGGCGACTTTTTCGAGACCTTCGGTCCCGACGCCGAGGTGGCGGCCCGGGTCCTGAATATCACCCTCACCTCGCGGCAGAAGGACCGGGAGGGAAACCGGATTCCTTTGGCCGGGATCCCCTACCACGCCCTCGACGCCTACCTCCCCAAGCTCGTCGCCGCCGGCTATAAGGTCGCGATATGCGAGCAGGTGGAAGACCCCAAGAAGGCGAAGGGGCTAGTCAAGAGGGAGATCGTCCGGGTGATCACCCCCGGAACGATCATAGAGCCCTCGATGCTGGAGGAGGGGGCAAACAACTACCTCGCCTCCGTCGTCGAGGAGGGGGGGCGAATCGGCCTCTCCTTCCTCGACGTCTCCACCGGGGAGTTTCTCGCAACAGAGCTCTCCGGCGACGGCCGCCTCTCGTCGGAGCTGGCGAAGTTTCGCCCCTCCGAATGCCTCGTCCCCAAATCCGCCGACCAGATCATCACCGATCTCGTGGGGACGGCGGTCCAGAGGATAGAAGATGACGACTTCTCCCTCGACGGGGCGAGGGCCCTCCTGGCGGGCCACTTCGACGAGGAGGCCCTCGATAGATGGGGGCTTCTCGACCTGCCCCTGGCCGCGAGGGCCTGCGGGGCCGCCCTCTCATACCTCTCCTCATCCCACATCCCCACCCTATCCCACATCGCCGAGGTGAGGATCTATTCCCCCGAAGAGTTCATGGTCCTGGACGATACGACGCTTCGTAACCTCGAGATCTTCCGGAACATCAGGGAGAGGACCAAGAGGGGGTCGCTCTTCGAGTTCATCGATCTCACCGCCACCCCCGGAGGTTCGAGGGCCCTCCGGAAGTGGCTGCAGATGCCCCTCATCTCCTCCGAGGAGATAGAGCAGCGCCTCGACGGGGTGGAGGAGCTCTTCGCCGACCCCCTCAGGAGGGGGGACCTGGCGGAGGCGCTGAAGGGGATGGGGGACCTGGAGCGGATCGTCGCCAGGACCACCTGCGGGATCGCGTCCCCAAAGGACCTTCTGGCTCTGAAGGGGGCGATAGAGCGGCTTCCCCGGATCGTCCAGCTCCTGGAAGACGCGAAGTCGCAGATGCTTATTGAGTTGAGGGGTCGGCTCGAGATCGGCCCCCTCGGGGAGGTGGCGGAGCTCGTCGGAAGGGCGATAGAAGACGATCCTCCAACGGGGATCAAAGAGGGGGGGGTGATCCGGGACGGCTACGACCCCGAGCTGGACGAGATTCGGTCGCTCTTGCGGGAGGGGAGGGGCTGGATCTCCCGGATGGAGAGGGAGGAGAGGGCCCGGACGGGGATCAAGTCCCTCCGGGTCGGGTACAACAACGTCTTCGGCTACTACATCGAGGTGACGAGGCCGAACCTCGCCGCGGTGCCGCCGGAGTATATAAGAAAGCAGACCCTGGCGGGGGGAGAGCGGTTCATAACCCCGGAGCTGAAGGAGATGGAGGAACGGGTCCTCTCCGCCCAGGAGAGGTCGTCCTCCCTGGAGGAGGAGCTCTTCTTGAAGATCAGGTCGCAGGCGGCCTGCAGGGGGCGGGAGATCCAGGAGAGGGCCGCGGCCCTGGGGGAGATGGACGCCTTCATAGCCCTGGCCACCCTCGCCGCCGAGAGGGGGCTCATCCGCCCCGAGCTGAATTTGAGGGGGGAGATCTCCATGAGGTCCTCCCGCCACCCGATCCTGGACGCTTCTATGCGGGGGGGGTTCGTCCCCAACGACGTCCACCTCGACGGGAGGGGGAACCGATTCCTAATCCTGACGGGCCCCAACATGGCAGGAAAGTCGACTTTCATGAGGCAGATCGCCCTCGCCGTCATCCTCGCCCAGATAGGCTCCTTCGTCCCCGCCTCCTTCGCCTCCATATCCCCCGTCGATCGGATCTTCACCAGGGTCGGGGCCTACGACGATCTGACCTCTGGCCAGAGCACCTTCATGATCGAGATGACGGAGGTGGCCAAGATCCTCTCCTTTGCCACCTCAAAGAGCCTGATCCTCCTCGACGAGGTGGGGAGGGGTACGAGCACCTTCGACGGCCTCGCCATCGCCTGGGCCATCGCCGAGGAGATCCACAACAAGGTCCGGGGAAAGGCGATCTTTGCGACCCACTACCACCAGCTCACGCAGCTGGCAGGGGTCCTCTCCGGCGTCAAGAACTACAACATGGCGGTGAAGGAGGAGGGGGACTCCGTAGTCTTCCTCCGGACCGTCGTCCCCGGCGCCACCGACAGAAGCTACGGGATCCACGTCGCAAAGCTCGCCGGCGTCCCCGGAGAGGTGGTGGCTCGTGCAAGAGAGGTTCTCCGGGAGATCGAGAGGGAGGCGGTGATCGAGCCCCTGAGAAACGATCGGCGGTCCAGGAGGGCGGGGCCCCGTTACACCCAGCTGATATTCTTCGACGGTCCCGGAGGAGGTGGCGGTGGCGGCGACATTGAAGGTGATGGTAACAGTAACGGTGAAGGCGCCGTCGACGTCGAGGGCGCCCCTCCGGCAACGCTCTTCGAAGATGGACGAAATCGGGACGCTGCGGCCTCCCTCATCGAGGAGATCAGGGACCTGGACCTGAACCTCCTAACCCCCATCGACGCCCTGAACAGGCTCTCGGAGTACCAGAGGAGGCTAGTGGGGGAAGATGGGAAAAATTAAGCTTTTGGACCCCGAGGCCGTCTCCAAGATCGCCGCCGGGGAGGTGATCGAGAGGCCCGCCTCCGTCGTCAAGGAGCTCGTCGAGAACTCCATCGACGCCGGGGCGACGAAGATCCTGGTGGAGGTCGTCGACGGGGGCAAGCGGCTCATCAGGGTCACCGACGACGGCTCCGGGATGGACCGACAGGACGCCTCCATCGCCTTCGAGAAGCACGCCACCAGCAAGATCTCCGGCGCCTCCGACCTCGATAGGATATCTACCTTGGGCTTTCGGGGCGAGGCGCTCTCCAGCATCGCCAGCGTCGCGGAGTCCGTCGACCTGGTGACGAAGGTCAGGTCTTCTGGGGTCGGAGTCGCCGGGACCCACGTCAGGGTCGAGGGGGGGAGGATCGCGGAGGTGGGGGAGGTGGGAGCCCCCGCGGGGACGACGGTGGAGGTCACAGACCTATTCAGACAGATCCCTGCTCGGAGAAAGTACCTCAAGAGCGGGAGGGCGGAGCTGGCGAGGATCACCGAGGTCGTCACCTCTTACGCCGTCATATGCCACCGGATATCCTTCGAACTCTTCTCCGGCGATAAAACGGTCTTCAAATCCGTCCGGTCGGAGAGCTGGAACGATCCGATCCTGAGGATCCTGGGAAGGGAGGTCGCCCGAAACCTCATCTCCATAGAGGCGGAGTCGAAGTCCGTCTCCGTCACCGGGTCTGTCGGAAGAGAGACGATCACCAGGTCCAGCCCCGACTGGATCATGACCTACGTCAACGGCCGGCTCGTCAGGTCAAGGGCCCTCACCAGGGCCGTCGCCGAGGGGTACAGGACCCTCATCCCCACGGGCCGCCACCCCGTCGCCGTCGTCTCCATCAGGATCGACCCCGCAATGGTGGACGCCAACGTCCACCCCGCAAAGACGCAGGTGAGGTTTCTGAAGGAGGAGGAGGTGGCGGCGATGGTCACCGACGCCATCAGGGCCGCCCTCATGAAGGCGGGAGGTGCGGAGCCGCCCAAGACGGCGAAGGGGGCCGCCCCGACGGACCTCTTCGTCCCGGAGGGCGGGACGAAGGCTTCGGCTCCCGGCTTTGAGGCCGCCGGCCCCGTCGTCTCAGGAGAGGCGGGGACGGCCGATGGATCCGATCCCGGTGGCAGAGGGCTCGCATCGGATCTTCAGAGGACCCTCCCCCTATATTCGGGGAGGGGGAGGCTCGACCTGGAGATCGAGGCGGAGCCGCTCCCGGGGGGACTGCGGCTCCTCGGTCAAGCCCTCTGCCTCTACATCGTGGCGGAGGGGCCAGGGGGTCTCGTCCTGGTGGACCAGCACGCCGCCGCCGAGAGGGTCCGCTACGAGAGCCTGACGAAAAAATACGATTCCGGCACCATATCCCAGGAGCTGATCGTTCCGGTCACCCTGGAGCTGTCGCCGAAGGAGGCGGTCCTGCTGGAGGAGTGGGGAGAGGTCCTTTCGGAGATGGGCTTTGACGTCCAGCCCTTCGGCGGCAACGCTTATCAAGTCCGGGCCGTCCCGGCGATAGGGGTGAGGCTCGAGAGCCCCGAGGCGGTCCACGACGTCCTGAGGGATCTCTTCGCCCTGGGGAGGGTCGGGACGGAGGCGACGGCAAAAGAGGAGATCCTCAAGCTCCTCGCCTGCCGAGGCTCCATCAAGGCGGGGCACGATATGGGCTGGAAGGAGATGCACGACCTCCTCCGAAGGCTATTCGCCACCGACAACCCGCGAACCTGCCCCCACGGGAGGCCCACCACCGTCACCCTATCCTTTGCCGAGCTGGAGAAGATCTTCGGCCGGAGGTGATGTGGAGGCGGGTTTCGGATCCTTCATGAGGGCTATCTTAGGCCTCGACATATCCTCCCCGGCCCTGTATCCATGTAGCTCCTGCAGGTCGGCGGCGATGGCGTGCATGATCCGTGCGTTGGGGATATCCATGGGACAGAGCTCCTCGCACTGGCCGCAGTTTATGCAGCTCTCCGCAACATGGGCGTACCTCGTCAGGTGGAACTCGATTCCCGGAGGGATGATCCCCGGAAACGCCGTCATGTAGGGTCCGGTGGTGTTGAAGAGGGCGGGGCAGACCTCGATGCAGGCGTAGCACTTGATGCAGCGGGCCGTCTCCTCGACTATGAAACTCATCCGGTCGGAGCTTCCCTCCAGAAGGGCGAAGTCCTTCTTCTGCTCCTCGTCGGAGAGGTTGACGATCAGATCTTCCCTCCTCTTTCGAGCCTTGATGCAGGCCCCATCGGGTACGCCTACCCCGATGGCTCCGGCGGCCTTCGCCCTCTCGACGAGGTCTCTTCCCCTCTCAGAGCAGACCTCGACGAAGGTCGCCTCCCCCACCAGCTCTTCTCTCACCCCCCAGTTGCCGCAGGCGAGGTCAGCCCCCCTCGGGACCTTCATCTTGCACCTTCTGCAGTTGTCTCTGCGGCCGTAGCCCCCCTTTTCCAGCTCCGGTATCCGAACGGCCCGGTGCTCCCCGCCGACGGTGATGTGAAACCTCCCCTTGTGGATCGTCTCCTCCTCGACGGTCCCGGGGTCGACACCGAAGACTTCGGAGATCATCCGCCTCATCATGGAGGGGGCGATGGATCCGCCGCAGTTGAGGCCTATCAGGAGGAGGTTGTCGATATTCACCATCCCCCTCTTCGCCTGCTCAATGGTCCCCATGACGTCGCACCCCTTCATGACGGCGGCGACCTTAAACCCCTCCGCGCCTGCGAGGTACTTGCCGAAGAGCTTCGAGAGGAGGAGCGTACCCCCGTGGATCGAGCCCGCCGTCTCCTCCACATCTTGTGGGTCGGTGATCAGGACCGGCCTTGCGTCGTAGAGGTCTAGGCCCCTCTTAACCCCCAGGACGGCGTCGACGATCCCCTCTTCCAGGGCGAACTTGAGGAGGGCTGTGATGGCCCCCCCCGACTCTCCCCTCTTCCGGAGGTTGGGGTCGCTCGCCCAGGCGTATACCATATCTCCCTTGCCGATCGCGTCATCTCCCCGGATATTACCGCCCCCTCATCTTCTCCACCTTAACAGCACATGCCTTGAACTCGGGAATCTTCGAGACGGGGTCGAGGGCTCCGTTCGTCAGGAGGTTTGCGGGACACTCCCGGAAGTGGAAGGGTATGAAGACTACGCCCTCTTTTATCTCCCCCGTCACCCTCGCCGGGACGGCGATCTCCCCCCTCCGGGAAGAGACCAAGACGACCTCGCCATCCTCTATCCCCATCTCCCTTGCATCCATCTCGCTAATCTCCACCCAGCCGGTCTTCACCTCGGTGTCGAGGCTCTCCGAGCGGCGGGTCATCGAACCGGCGTGCCAGTGCCAGAGGGACCTTCCGGTGGTGAGGATGAAGGGGTAGTCGCCGGTGGGGACCTCGGCGGGGGGCCTCCATTCGACGGCGGAGAATACGCCAAGGCCGTCTTGGGTGGCGAACCTCTCCCGGTGGAGGATGGGGGTTCCGGGATGGTGGGGAGCGGGGCAGGGCCACTGGAGGGCGTGGGGCTCCTCGAGACGGCGGTAGCTCATCCCGGCGTAGGAGGGAGTCGCCCTGGCGATCTCCTCGAAGATCTCCTCCTCGCTCCCGAAAGAGAACTCCTTCTCATACCCCATGAGCACCGCGAGGTCGGAGATGATCCTCCAGTCAGGCCTCGCCTCCCCCGGCGGATCTACCGCCTTCCTCAACCTCTGGACCCGCCGATCGGTATTGGTATGGGTCCCGTCCTTCTCGGCGAAGGAGGCGGCCGGGAGGACGACGTCGGCGAGCTCTGCTGTCTCCGTCATGAAGATCTCCTGGGATACCATGAACTCGAGGTTTTCGAGGGCCTTCTTTACTCTGGCCAGGTCGGGGTCTGTCATCATCGGGTTCTCCCCCATCAGATAGAGGCACTTTATCCTCCCCGCCCCCTCCGCCAGGATCTTCATCATCTCCGTGGAGGCGATCCCCGCCTTCGGATCGCCGATGTCGCCCGCCCCCCATACTCCCCTCATCCTCTCCCGGGAACCCTCGTCGGTGACCCTCTGATACCCGCTGTAGACGTTGGGGAGGGCTCCCATGTCGCAGGCCCCCTGGACGTTGTTCTGGCCCCGGAGGGGGTTGACGCCGGAGCCGGGCTTTCCGACGTTTCCGGTGAGCATCATCAGGTTCGCGATGGAGAGGACGTTGTCGACCCCCGTGGTATGCTGGGTCACCCCCATCGAATATATGAGGGACGCCGGCTTGATCGTCCCGATCCACTCCGCCGCTCTTTCGATATCAGAAGCGTGGACCCCGGTGATCTCGGCGGCGTTCTCCAGGCTGTAAGCCCCTTTATTCACCGTCTCCAGGACCGATCCGAATCCCCGGGTCCTCTCCTCGATGAAATCCCGGTCCTCCCACCCGTTCTTTATGATCTCGCGGATGAGGCCGTTCAAAAGCGCCACGTCCGTCCCGGGGCGGAGGGGGAGGTGGAGGTCCGCCGCCTTCGCCGTGGGGGTGAGCCTCGGATCGGCGCAGATGATCTTCGCCCCCCTCTTCTTCGCGATGACGAGCCTTCGTCCAATCAGGGGGTGCTGCTCGAAGGCGTTGCTCCCTATGACGAAGATGCATCTTGACTCCTCGATGTCGAAGATCGAGTTGGTCATCGCCCCCGACCCGAAGACCTCCGAGAGGGCGGAGACGGTGGAGGAGTGGCAGAGCCGGGCGCAGTGGTCTACGTTGTTAGTCTTTGCGACGACCCGGGCGAACTTCTGCATCAGGTAGTTCTCCTCGTTAGTCGCCTTCGCCGAGGCGAGGAAGAATATCTCCTCGGGGCCGTAGGCTGATAGCCTCTCCGCCACCAGCCCCAGGGCCTCCTCCCAGCTCGAAGGGACGAAGGCGCCGTCCCTCTTTATGAGGGGGGTCGTGAGCCGGTCGCGGCTCTGGATGAACTGGTGGGAGTACCTTCCCTTCTGGCAGAGTTTCCCCTCGTTTATGGGGTGGGCCTGCCACGGCTCCACCCCCATCACCCGCCCCCCACCGACCACAAGATTGAGGCCGCATCCAACGCCGCAGTAGGGGCAGGTGGTGGGAACGAACTTCATATCAGGAGTCAAATTGGGTCCCCCTCGAAGAATGATATCTGTCTATGCATCGATGCCGAATTGGCCAGATCTTCATCGACCATGAGCGTTCCGAGGATATATCTTCAACCCCCGGTCTGCACCTTCCATCCGTAAGGGGCCTCTTTTTATCCCCTGGCGCCAACGGTCCTTCATGGATCTGGAGGGATTTGCGAAGAGGTGCCTATCGAGGGGGGACGAAGACGTCCCGGAGAGACTCGCCGGGATGATCCTGGAGGTGAAGGGGGCGAGGATCTCAAGAGAGTACGCCGGGGAGCTCGCAAAAGCCGTCGTAGAGGAAGCGAGGGCGACGTTGGATCCGAAAGGCGAGGTCTTCGACCTATCGGAGGCAGGGGTCACCATGGGGGAGTTTGGGGTCGGGTCCCGGGGCTCGGGCGACTTCTACGCCCACGAGAAGATCGCCGAGGTGATCGGGGAGACGGGAGCCGTCGTCGACTCAAGGCAGCTCGACGACTCGGGGGCCGTGGAGGCGGGAGGAAAGTACATCGTCCTCACCGTTGACGGGATGCACTCCCGCCTCAGCGACTACCCCTTCCTCGCGGGCTTTCACGTCACAAGGGCGACCCTGAGGGACATACTGGTCATGAGGGCCCGCCCCGTCGCCATGTTCTCCGACATCCACCTGGCCGACGACGGGGACGTCAGCCGTCTCTTCGACCACCTGGCGGGGATCGCTGCCGTAGGAGAGGTGGTGGGGGTGCCCCTCATAACCGGCTCTACCCTGCGGATCGGGGGGGACATGGTGATAGGAAATCGGCTGACAGGCTGCGTCGGAGCGGTGGGGGTATCAGATCGGCTCTCACCGAGGAAGAACGCCGCCCCTGGGGACGTCATCCTGATGACGGAAGGGGCCGGTGGGGGGACGGTCTGTGCCGCGGCCCTCTACTATGGCCACCACGAAGTCGTCGAGGAGACGATCAACGTCAAGTTCCTGGAGGCGGCTTCGGCGCTCCTGGATGCAGACGTCGAGATCCACGCCATGACCGACGTCACCAACGGCGGCATCAGGGGGGATGCTAAAGAGATCTCCAAGACCGCGGGGGTGAAGCTCGTCTTCGAAGAGGAGATGATGAGAGGGCTCGTCAACCGGAGGGTCTTGGAGATGCTGGAGGCGCTGGAGATCGACTACCTTGGGGTCTCTATAGACGCCCTCCTCATAATCGCCCCCCCCTCCTCCGCCGAGGAGCTCATGAAGGTCGTCAGGGGCACCGGGGTCGATATCGATATGATCGGTAGGGTCGAGGAGGGGTGCGGCATAGAGCTACACACCAGAGACGGGATAAAGGACTTTGAGCCCCAGTTCCGGGAGTCTGCATATACCCCCATAAAGAAGGTGGTGGACGAGGGGCCCGTCCGGGACTTCGCCGAGATGAGCGAGAAGGTCGACATCGCAGCCGAGAGGGCGATCGACAAGAAAAGGAGGTTCGTCGAGAGGATCAGAGCCCAAGGGGGGGGTGCCTCCGGCGGATCATGATGCGGTCTTCCTTCTCCAGATCCGGTGGAGGGGCGGTGGGCCGAAGAGGGAGGGTTTGCCCCTGGTTCTGACCAGGGAAATCGCTATAACCTATCGGTGCACTAACTTCTCAATGCGGGAAATGAGATGGTCAAAGACTTCAATGATGCTGGTTCTCCCACCGGGAGGCCCAAAGGGGTGATCTCTTGGTTCTGATCGAGGATCCGATACAACGTGCTTATCTCTCCAAGCTCGTAGGGGAAGAGGGGCTCCACATAGTCGAGTGCATGCCCGACGACGAGGTCACCGACGAATACGTGGCGGAGATCACGGGGATCAGCCTGAACGCCGTCAGGAGGACCCTCTATCTCCTCTACGAGCACCGCCTCGCGAAGTACAGGAGGGAGAGGGACCCCGAGAGCGGCTGGCTTACATATCTCTGGGCCCTCTGCATGGAGAATATGGATCGTGCCCTGGAGTCGGAGGCAAGAAAGCTCTTAAGAAAGCTGGAAGAGCGGCTCAGCTACGAGAAGAACAACATATTTTACGCATGCGTCGGCGGATGTGCCCGTTTCGTCTTCGACGAGGCGAGCGAGAACAACTTCATATGTCCCTTCTGCGGAGCCGGCCTTGAGTACATGGAGAACGACAGGATAGTTTCGACGATCGAGAAGAGGATGGGAGAGCTGACCGCTGCCCTGTAGATCCTATTCCTTCCGACGGTCGCCGATGATCATAAAGTCTCGGGGTCGTTTCCCATAACCGCCGTCCACCACCATCGGGACATGTCCGCGAGGTCGCGGGAGAACATCCCGGAGAGCCTGTATTCTCCGGACCGGACGGCGATGAGCCCCGCCCCCAAGAGCTTGTTTCTCATGAAATAGAATGCAGATCTGGAGACGTCCAGCTCTTCCATTATCCGTTTCCAGTCCCTGGTTTTTAGCGGTTCGCCCTTCTCTTGGCCTACCTCCACCATCGTCAGGAAATCCCTGCCGCGGCGGGCGGTCTTCTCATCCTGAAAGAGCCGGAGCATAAGCTCCAGGTAGGGGTCTTTGGAGCGGGTTATCCAGTGTTCCGACTTGGATCTGATCTTCAGGGTGGTCGCAGTTCTTGGAGCGTTTTTGACCTGGGTCATGACTCGCCGGGAACGGCGGTGGCGTTGAGGACCGACCTGACGAGGTCGGTATACTCCTCTTTAAGGATGTAAACCGTTGGCAGACGGTAGGATTTCTTATGTGCCCTCAGGATACCCAGCTTGGAGCAGATGTATCCCAACAGGGACGCTACGACCTTCCTTGATGTCTCAAACTGCTCTTTGACCGCCTTGTAAAGGGAGCTTACGGTGATTTCGCCCGATTCTAGGATGACCCCCAGAACGAATCGCCTTCTTCCATCCGTGTCCAGGTCGAGGAACTGGACCAGACGGCTGGCGATCTCAGATTGCATCGAACTCATATATCATCACCACCGTCCACGTACATGCGGACAGCGAATTGCGGCTTGGCAATATATAACTTACCATGATGGAGCGCGCGTCGGCGGATCTCTCGACCCAAACGCCCGCATCCCGATGAGATGGATGGTGAGAGATTCTCCGTTCAGCAGTTTGCCCCAACTATAAATAACCATAGAATATCATAATATATAAGGTATTTGTCTATAAGGCAGAAAAAAGGCGTCAAAATCCCGGATGGGGGTCGGATATCAGATGGGGGCGAGATGGTTGAACCCGCTCGAGACCGGATACTCCTTCGAGGAGGAATTTGGGGATCTCATAGAGCTGAACTGCTACAGGGTCGAAAATATCACAAAATCCAGCGAAGGCTGGGCGGAGATCGTCGCCACCAGGACCGACGAGGTCGGCCATAAGGTAACCTATAGCATATATTGTAAAAGAACCGATGGGTTGGTCGACGATGCCGACGTAGAACGGGTCGCCAAAGCCGCGGGTTCGCAACCGGGGAGGATCATCGTGGTCGTATCGCCCTCTTCTGGGTTCTCCAGGTCGGCGGCGGATTTGGCCCAACGGCTGGGGGTTAGGCTCTGGGGTCCTGGGGAGATCGAGCGGCTCCGAAGGAACGTCGCCGAGAAGAGGGGTTTATGCAGAAGGGAAGCGATGGATCGGTCGGATATGCAAGATGATGGGGCGGGTCGGAGATCCAAGGCTGGCATCGTAGCCGTACTGCTCATCCTTTCCATAGCCATCCTTTATGTCAAAAGTTACGGTTTTGATGCAGCCCCCATGGAGCGGATCATTGAGGATCTCTCAGATGTTGTGTATCGAGGCGGCCTGGGCGACCTCGAAGTCTCGGAGATCCTGGATCTCGGCGACGAGACGGTTAGAAGGGGCTTTGGAGCCCTATACGGGTGGTTCGAAGCCGTCCTGGAGGGGTTCCACAACCCTTAACAAGGTTCTCCTACAAAACCGAAATCCGGGTGATGGAACTCCCCTTTTGCAGATCTACGGCTGAGGCGGTGGCGGTTTGTTGGATGCGGATTACTGGTACAGGAAGGGTGGCGGAAGCTACAGCTCCGGCGGTTTCAACGAGGCGATAGGCCACCTGGAGAGGGCGATAGAGAAGGAACCCCTCTTCTTGGAGGCCTGGAGTCTCCTGGGCGAGGCTCAAAGGAAAGAAGAACGATATCATGAGGCAGTTGCATCTTTCGAGACGGCTCTGGAGATCGAGCCGGATCACGCTCCGAGCTGGAGAGGAAAAGCGATCGCCTTGAACGAGCTGGCAAGGCACGAAGAGGCGCTGGAGTCTGCAGATAAAGCCCTCGAGATCGATCCGTCGGATCTGAGGTCCTGGATCGTCAAGGGCTACGCCTTCCACAACCTTAAAGAATTCCAAAAAGCTGCCGAAGCTTACGATATGGCCATAGAGATGGACCCTCTGGGACCTCGGGCGGGGAGGGCATGGAACAACAAGGGGGCAGCCCTCGACAACCTTGGCATGCACGAAGAAGCCCTGAAGTGTTACGACGAGTCGATCCTCATCGACCCCTTCGACTTCTACACCTGGAACAACAAGGGGGTCTGCCTCATCGCCCTCAGCCGGCCTGAGGAGGCGGTGGAGTGCTTCGGTAAGGCTGTGGAGATCTACCCCGCGTACACCACAACAGCCTGGCAGAACATGGCTCTAGCCCTCAGATCTCTGGGAAGAGATGATGAGGCAAAGGAGGCTATGGAGAGGGCGAGGGAGCTGAACCTCGAATGAGGCCGGATCCCGAGCTCCCCCCACATCGGCCGGGATCTGAGGAGATGCCGGGCGTTTGTCACCAAGAATGTATTTGGTCAGCATTTGAGAAAGTCCGAGACGTCCCAGAGCCCCGAAGGAGGAGCATTGGACCATAGGAGCCAGTTGTCGCTCTCTTCGGCCAGGTCGGAGATGGTCCCCAGCGATAGCTCTATCGGCGGGACGGGCAGCCCCGGGCTCGCCTCGATGCGGATCCATTCGTCGCCACCGTCGGGATATCTCGACCAGCTGTTGACGTCATCATCCTGGTCGTTCAGGGCCGGGGTCCTGTCGACCTCCACCCCCCTGTCGTCTCTCAGGATCACCAGTTCGTCGCTGTTTTGCAGCCAGTACCCCCCAGCCGTCACCACGAAGAAACCTCCCGCCGGGACGATCGTCCCAGCCTCCAGCAGAATGATGGACCCGCCGGCGGTCGTCAAGGTCCAGTTGCCTACATCTGCATCATCCCATCCGTCGTTGTAAAGCTCCACCCACTCGTAGTCAGCGTCGCCGCCTTCGGGGTTCGCCTCCACCTCGTTTATGACCACCCATGAAGGCCACCATTCTGCAGGATCGAACTCGTCCTCCTGGAAGTCATGAGCTTCGGCGTGGCCCGCGTCCACCAGGAGCCTGTTGAAGGGATGGGTGAGGTTGATCCTGCCGTCCGGCTCTTCGAGATAGACGACGCATATGAGCCTCCCCTTAGGATCCCGGCCAGCGACGCTCAGATCGTCGATGTCCAGCCAGACGGTTCTGTTCATTAGATGGGCCTCTGCAAACTCTTTTGCTGCCTCTCTCCCGGCAGATTCGATCTCCGAGATGATGACGTCCGCAAGCTTCACCGTCACCACACCTGGTCCAGTTCGGGGGTCCTCCTCCACAATCAGGACTTCGAAGACATCACCGCTATCTACGCCGATCACCGTCCCTGAGGCCTCCTTCGGCACCGCCGCCGCGATTGTGGTGAGGAGGGCCAAAAATAGGATAAAAACGATATAGATATCCGTCCTCATAGTCAACGCCTCTTGTTGATAGATCTGTCCCCCACCAGAACGAGCCTTGTGAGGGACGACTTTATAGAATCCGGATAAATCTGCTTCCCCTTCCCGCCGAGGTTCAAAAGGAGGCCGACCGCCAGGATGGAGGCGACCACCAGAGGAACCCTCCACCCCGGAAGATTCTCGTTCTCTTTTAGCTTCTCTTGGTAGCCGTTCTCGTCCCAGAACTGGAAGGGAGATCTCTTCATCTCGGTCTCAACGTAAATCCTCTTTCTTGAGAGGGCGAAGAGATCCTCGGTCTCTTCATCGAGGGTGGGTACCAGCAGCCCTTTGTTGTGCCATGCATACGGGTGGAGCGGATCAAGATTTATCGCCCTGTCGTAGCAGTCCTGAGCCTCCAGATACCTCCCCAGCTGGTGGAGGGCGGAGCCCTTGTTGTTCCAGGCGTTGGGGTTCAGTGGATCGATCAGTATGGCCCTATCGTAGCTCTCGATCGCGTCCCCAAACCTTTCGAGCTTTGCTAGGACGGTTCCCCTGTTGTTCCAGGCGTCGGGGTTCAGTGGATCGATCAGTATGGCCCTATCGTAGCTCTCGACCGCCTCCCCAAACCTTTCGAGCTTTGCTAGGACGGTTCCTCTGTTATTCCATGCGCCGGCGTCGTCGGCATCGAACTCGATGCCCCTATCGTAGCTCGCCAGCGCCTCTTGATACCTTCCCAGACCTGATAGGGCAGCCCCTCTCTCAAGCCAGATCTCAGCGTCGAAGGGATCGAGCTTCGTCGCCCTCTGGTAGCATTCGAGGGCGTCCTCATATCTGCCCAGGCCGCTGAGGGCCAGCCCCTTGTTATACCAGAGGTCTGGGTTATAGGCGTCGAGGTCGATCGCCCTCTGGTAGCTTTTGACCGCCTCTTCGTATTCACCTCTGCCGACCTGAGCGTTGCCCATCTCGGACCAGTCGGCGGAAGAGATCTCTTCTCCATGGACCTGGGAGGGCGAGATCAAGATGAAGAATATGAGGATGGGGATGCACTTTCTGGATCGGAGAAGATGGGACAAGACGTCGTTTCTTTCGCCTATCCTCGGCGCCGGGATAGGACGGCATCTTCCCGTCGTCTCAGTCGCAGACATATGGTCCTGTTGAAGCTCCATTTTAATCCTCGTCCTGGAACCCAGCCGACGACACCGGTGGCCACTCTGCCGGCGAATCTCGCGATCGGATCATCCGAAGGGGCTGGAGGGGGTCAGGCCGAACCCTCCCCCAACGTTCGATCCGAAGTCCATCTTCTCAAACTCCATGATGGGGGCGGGCATCAACGTCCCATTTTCGTCGATGGCCACCTCCCGGCCGGATCCGAATCTTTCAAGCCCCGTCTCAAAGTTGAACCCCTTGCCGAAGGTGTCGAGCCTCGGTCCCCTCTCGCCATCGCCGAAGGGGAGGTTCAAATTCGAGAGCGTGGCTTTTGTCTGGTTCGTCTCGTCTTCTGGGCCCGATACGGTCGTGTTATCTTCCGAAAGGTTCCCTGTTTCCTCGGTCGTCGAAGGCGGGGCTGCCTTGAATTCGAGCCTTTTAACTCCCTCTATCTGCGGCGTCGTATTCCCTGTCGAGGCGGCGTCAAAGATGCCGGTCGTCGCCGCAACCTCCATATCTGGGGAGTGCTCGCCGGAGGCGGGAACCTTCCCGATGTCCCACGATCCGGAGTCCTCCGGGGTTGTGCTCTTTACAGGACCCTCTTCGACGATCTCCTCTCCGGCGGAGGTATCCCCTGGAGTCGGATCTGGCCCCTTTTCCGCCGCCGAAATCACCGGAGTCTCCAGATCCGTCCCGGTTTTGGTCTTCTGCTCATCTTCGGGGTCGGTTACGGTCTCGGTCAACAGGTCATCTGTGGCCTCGTCTCCGGTCTCAATCTCTGCCCCCTTTTTGGGTCTGATGGCTGCTGGTCCGTCCAGGATCGGTCCGGGCCCTTTCTCTGCCACCGAGACCTCCATCGGCTCTCGGTCCGTTCCATCTTCAGTTGCAGGCAAATTTTCAGGTCCGATGGCGACGGTCCCCGCCGCCGTCTCCTCCGGGATCAGTTCGGGGCTCGTTTCTGCCACCTGACGGTGGGGAGCGTATGCTGGCCTCTCATCCTCAGGCTCTTCTGGGACGGTTCTGGATGGAACTTCGAAGCCTTCCTTCTCAGTCTTGCTGGCGATGAGAGGAGGCTCTTTTCCCTCCTTAGAGGAGGTCTTTTCGGGCGCCGCGTCTATCTTCGCGGAATAGGTCGTAATATCTGGAGCAGCCGGTGCCGTCTCCCTTCGGTTTCCCTCATATTCTGAAGCTTCGGAGTTTGCCTCTTTTTCTGAGGCTCCGTCGGTCTTCGGGCCGCTGGAGGCCAGTTTCGTCTTAGACGCCCCTCCCGCATCATCCGAGATGGAGGTGTCTCCTGTTGGATCAGAGCCCGCCGAAGTGGGTCGGGAGGTCGTTACGGCGGCCCCCGAGGACGACCCTTTGCCCCCGCCGCCGGAGGGAGCGAAGAATGAGAGAGCTCGAGAGGCGCCGGATCCTGCATCACGAACGGTCCGGGGCGAGCTTTCCATCGTTTCCATCGGGGGGACGATGACGGGGCTCTTGGAGGGGGTAGCTCTCAGATTGGGATAGGAAGTGCCTTCTGCATACCCTGAGATCGGATCGGAGGAGAGGAGAAGGCCCAAGCCAGGAGTGAGGAGGATGAGGCCCAGTGCCATGAGAAAACTCCAGACCCGGACCTGCTTTTTTGGGGGGACGTTCAGCCGCCTCAAAATCTCCATATCCCGCAGCTTTCTGCTCTGGACGCTCCGGGTCGTATAGATCTTGTAAGCGGAGTACGCCGTGATGACCGAACCTGCGATGGTGGCTATAAGGGCTAGCATGGTTCCCTCCCCAATTCGAGCTCTTATTCGAGCCCTTAGTTGATATATATTGTAGATATATATCAGTTACGCATAATGTTGTGACTACTCCCCGCCCTGAAGGGCGGGGCTTCTAGCTTTTGGCAGAGACTGTAGCCCCAGTCTCAGAATGTTTATCGCCGCATTCTCGTCACGGTCCATGACCAGCCCGCATTGAGGACATTCATGGACCCGATCCGATAGCAACTTCGGCACTTTAAGACCGCACCTGGAACATAGCTGACTTGTGTTTCTGGGATCTACTAGAACCACCATCGAACCGGCGCTCTCAGCCTTGTACGATGTGGTTATCACTAGCATCCTCCAGGCAGCGTCTGATATGCTCTTAGCCAGGCAGTGGTTCTTAAGCATGTTCGTGATGCTCAGATCCTCGAAAGCGATCAGCCCGAACCTTTCGACCAGGTTGTGACTGACCTGATGAGCAAAATTGTATCTGCGGTTGGCTATCCGCTCATGGGTCCGCGAGACGACTTTGAGAGCTTTCCTCCTCTCAAAAGTTCCCTTCTCATATTTGGACAGTCGCCTTTGGGCTTTGGCCAACGCCTTCTCCTCAGATCGAAAGAACCGGGGGTTATCGATCTTCTCTCCGTTGGACAACGTAGCGAAACTCTCCAGCCCCACATCGATGCCCACCATCAACCCATCTTTCCAGGGAGGCTTCGGAGGATCGTCGATCTCCACTGAGAAGCAGGCAAACCATTTTCCGGTCGAAGATCTCCGAACGGTTAACCTCTTGATCTTCCCTTCGATGGGTCGATGGAGCTTGATCTTGACATCTCCGATCTTGGAGAGGTCGAGCTTCCCGGAAGACAGTTTGAATCCCAGCTGTGGATAGGTGAACGAATCGTACCATCCTTTCCCCTTGAACCTGGGATACCCTGGGGTCTCTCCTGCTTTGACCCTTCGGAAGAACGCTTTGAAGGCCAGATCTACCCGTTCTTGGACGTTCTGGAGGGTCTGAGAGAATACCTCCTTCAGCTCTGGTTTGTTTTTCTTCCACTCTGGCAGCAAGTTGTGAGTCTCATACTTAGATATGGATTTGCCTTCTTGTTCGAAAGAGTTTTTTCGATATGCCAAAGTCTCGTTATAGGTCCATCTACACAGCTCCAAGGTCTGTTCCATCTTAGATCGCTGTGCTTTTGTCGGATAGATCCTATATTTGAAGGCCTTGAGCATTACACTGGCTTATGCCGTTATGGTATTTAAAGATTCATAGCTTAAGGCGGGGTACGATTCATCCCCGGCCCGAAGACCGGGGTTTTCTCTACCCCTGCACCTCGCCTCTATAAAAATACTTTTTGTAGCTCAGGGGAAACCTCTAACCTTTAAATCGACCTGATCCATTAGGATAGAGGCTTTTAGCATGAGAGAAGACGAGAAGTTCCAGATCATATGGGAGAACGCCCAGAGGATGCCTGAGATGGAGAAGTTGATGTTCTATGAGCTCGAACGAAAGAAGCTCGTGGCGGGCTTCCTTTTGGCGGCATTCTTCTTTGCAGGAGCGGGGCTGATCTATGCGGGCAAAGCAGTCAAAGGCACTATCTTGATTCTGGCGGATTTGGCTCTGCTTGCCGTATTCTTCTCCCTCTTGGGGTTTGGACCTTACGGCTCCGCGGAGGCCGTCGGGGTCGCGAAGTTCGTCCCTCTGCCCTTGATCCTGGCCCTTTACGCTTACGCTATATGGGACGCCCGCCGGACGATAGAAGATTACAACAAAAGGCTTTACCTGACGGTCTTCGACAGGTACCCTCCTTAGGGCTCTTCGATCCTGACGGCGACGTTTCAAAGCTCGCCCCCCGATGATAAAATCATCGGAGATCGGCGGCGCGAACCGAACCACCGATCTTCAACATCATGGTTTTAGGCTAACCGTCCCTTCCCATCAGGTCACCTGGACCGTCACCGTGCTCTCGGCGGTGCACCCGCCGACGGTGGCGCGGATGGTGAACGTCTTGAGGCCCGCGGATCCGAACCTCGATTCGAGGCTGTATGTTCCCGTCGAGACTTTCCGGAGGGCGCTGCTGGTCAGGACTGCGTCGGCGGGGCTCCAGGTCAGCCTATAGCTCGAAGGGTCGATGAGCTCTCCCGTCGCCCCGCGGAACTTGACGGTGAGGGTGTAGGGGCTGTAGGCCCTGGTGGCGCTGAACTGCATGGCGGCCCAGCAGCCGGCCGTCGAGTCGAGGGACTGTGCGGGCTGGACGAATATATTACGGCTAGCGCCGTCCTGGTGGACGTAGGACACCCAGAGGAGATCGTCGAAGGGGCTGGAGGCGAGAGATGGCCAGATCTCGTCGCCGGAGGTTTCGGTCACCTCAACCCTCTCGATCAGGTTCCAGGCCGGGTCGAACCTCTCCAGGTAAAGGTCGTAGCTCCCTTCCTCCTGAGAGCTGTAGACGAGGTTGAACTCGCCGTTCTGCCAGAGGAAAGATGGGTAGTCCTGGCTCGAAGGGCTTGTGGTTATCCTCCTCTTCTCGATGTAGTTGAGGCTCCTGTCGTAACTCTTGACGAAGATCTCCTTGTTTCCGGTCTCTTCCGAGACGTAGGCTACGCTGATTCTGCCGTCCTCCCCGTATGTGATCGACGGCCTGTCCTGGTAGCTCGTCTCCGTCGTCACCCTCACCTTCCGGATCGAGGTCCAAGCGGAGTTGAACCGCTCGATGAAGATGTCGCCGCCGAAAGATGAGCCCGTCTCCCAGGACTGGTAGGCGAGATAGAAGTCGCTGTCCACCCGTATTAGGGAGGGGCTGTCCTGGTCGGCGGGCGAGGAGGTCAGCCTCCGGGTCTCGATGAGGTTCAGATCTCGGTCATACTTCTTGACGAAGATATCCCAGTTACCCGTCTCGTCGGAGACGTAGGCGACGTAATAGTAGCCGTCGGAGTAGATCGCCGACGGCGTGTCCTGGTAAGTCGGGTCGTTGGTGGCCCGAACCTTCTGGATCTGGCTCCAGCCTGGGTCGAACCTCTTTAGGAATATGTCACCTCCGAATAACGGCCCCGCCTCCCAGGACTGGTAGGCGAGAAGGATCCCATCATCGGAGAAGACAAGAGACGGCCTGTCCTGGACCGGGTCGCCGGAGGTGAGCTGGCGGACGCCGCCGGGGCTGACGAGCTGGTAGCCGGTGTACCCCCTGGCGCTGTCGTAGCTGGTGGCCGGGGCATGTTTTCCGTCCCTGACGTAGACGTAGACGCTGTACTCGCCAGCGTCAGCCGGAGCCGTTGACCACGTCCATGTGGGGCTCGCAGACCAGTCCTGGACGATCCTCCATGCGCTGCCGGTGGAGGGGCCCTTCAGCCAGAACCTGTATAGGAGGGGGTCCCCCTCCGGGTCGGACGCCGAGGCGGTCCACGCGATCGTGGATCCTGCCGTCTGGGGGCTCGGCCTGTTGGGAGATAGGGCGGTGACCACCGGAGGCTGGTTGATCAGGACCGGGGAGGTCAGGCGGTATCCACCGTAACCTCTGGCGCTGTCGTACCTGGTGGCAGGCTCGTGTTTTCCGTCCCTGACGTAGACGTAGACGTCATAGAGGCCAGCGTCAGCCGGAGCCGTCGACCACGTCCATGTGGAGCTCGCGGACCAGTCCTGCACGACCGTCCAGACGTTCCCGGTGGACGGTCCCCTCAGCCAGAACTTGTATAGGAGGGGGTCCCCCTCCGGGTCGCTCGCTGCTGCGGTCCACGCGATCGTTGATCCCACCATCTGGGGGCTCGGCCTGTTGGGAGATAGGGCCGTGACCACCGGAGGCTGATTGATCAGGACCGGGGAGGTCAGGCGGTATCCGCCATACCCCCTGCCGCTGTCGTAGCTGGTGGCGGGAGCGTGTCTTCCATCTCTTACGTATACGTAGACGTCGTAGAGGCCGGCGTCACCGGGGGATGTCGACCACGTCCAGGTTCTGCTGGTGGACCAATCCCTTACGACCGTCCAGGCGTTCCCGGTGGAGGGTCCCTTCAGCCAGAACTTGTAGAATATGGTGTCCCGATCCGGGTCTGTGGCGGAGGCCGTCCATGTGATCGTCGATCCTGCCGTCGTGGGGCTCGGCCAGCTTGGGGTTAGAGCCGTCACCGTCGGAGGCTGGTTGGCAGGCCTTATGGTGATCAGCTGGTAGCCCCTGTATCCCAAGATGTCGTCGTATCGGCCCGCAGGCTGGTGTTTTCCGTCTCTGACATAGACCGCAAAGTCGTACTGGCCAACGTCACCGGCAGAGGTCGACCACGTCCAAGTTCGGGTGTTCGACCAGTCCCTTACGACCTTCCAGGCGTTCCCGGTGGAAGGTCCTTTCATCCAGAACCGATAGAGTATGGGGTCGCCGTCGGGATCGTTCGCCGTGGCTGTCCAGGTTATCCTGGTCCCCGCGATCTGGGGGCTCGATCTGTCGGGGTCGAAGCCGGTCAGCTTCGGAGGGCGGTTGGGGGTCGGGGCCGGGTTCACCTTGAACGGCGTTATCTTGAAGGCGTCCCAGCTGTCGGTTCCTGCGTGCTTTCCGTCCCTGATCCAAACGTTGATCTCGTAGTCGCCCTGCTGAGATGGGGTCCAGTCCCAGAAGTTTGTGGTTCCCCACTCTCTCACGGTCTCCCAGGCACCGCCCGTCGACGGTCCCTTCAGGTGGAACTTGTAGTATATCGTGTCTCCTTCAGGATCGGATGCCGAGGCCGTCCACCTCACCGTCGTTCCCACGTTCTGGGGGCTCGCCTTGTTCGGTGTCAACGAGTTGAATACCGGCGGCTGGTTCGGCCCGGTTATAACGAAATCCGCGATCTTGAACGAGTCGTAGCTCGATGCGGGGGCATGGTTACCGTCTCTTACCCATACGTTGACCTGGTTTGCTCCAACGTCAGCGTTGGTCGTCGTCCACGACCATGTATTGACCGTGCTCCACCCTCTCTTCTCGACCCACGCGTTCGCTGTAGAGGGTCCCTTCAGCCAGAACC
>NZ_JARFPL010000079.1:0-2292 GCF_029167205.1 Candidatus Methanocrinis alkalitolerans | reverse complement strand
CTCATGCTGTAGGAGAACGTAAGCAGTACATGGCTGATAAAGTGGTAGAGACTACTAAGAAGCGCATCGCATCGATGCCTCTCTTTGTTTCTGACGGTTTGAAGTTCTACACCAAGGCGTTGCTGAAGTCATATGGCAAGCTGGTTGCCTTTCCAAAGACTTTAAGGAGAGGGCGGCCAAGAAAGCCAAAGTTGGTGCCAGATGATGATCTGAGATACGCCCAGGTCATAAAGTTCAAAGCAGGAGGAGCTATCAGGAAAGTCAAAAAGAAGGTGATATTCGGAAAGGATATCGATCCGAAGGACATTTCAACAAGCCTGGTCGAGAGACAGAACCTGACGTTGAGACAGGACAACAACCGCATATCGAGGAAGACCATCGGCTTCTCAAAGAAGATTTCTGAGCTTGATAAGCAAATGACACTCTACTTTGCCCATTTTAACTTTTGCAGAGGGCATTCGTCCCTGATAAGTTTGGATTGTTTGGGGAGGAAAAGAAAGAACAGCCCTGCGAAGACAAGTGGTTTGACAGACCACAATTGGTCGTTAAGGGGGCTGTTGACTTATCCGTATCACAGAATATCAACCAGTTAGGGGCGCACCACCCCAGCATCAAATTCCGTCATCATACCGCCACCATCTTAAGGGATCAGAGAGGGAGAAAAGACCATGAAGGGATGGGGTATTATAATCTTAATTTTGGCAGTGAGCTTATCTTTCGCCTCCGGCCCTGCAAGCAGCTGGGTGAGCGGCACCGGAGCCATCGACGTCACCAGGTCAGTCGTAGATCGGATCGACGAATTCGAGCACCACACCTCCTTGGCGGGGGACGGAAGCCTCGAGATTGGCCGTTCCAGAGGAGGGAACTCGGATCTCCATAGAGGGTCCTCTCCCAGGACCTTCAGCCTCTCCTACTCCGGAGACGTCCCCCTGGTGGGGATGAAGCGGATAGAGATGGGGTCTGCCCTCGCAGGGACCAAGACCATCATCGAGGAGGCGTTCAGCGCCAACGAGATCGAGAAGGAGGAGACCGCCCGCGTCGGATCGGGGAGTTCACATCTCGTCGGAACCGATACGAAGCTCAGCTTCAACGGCACTTACATCACCACCTCCAATATGCACCGGATCTTTGAGACCGACGTCAGATCTCAACAGAGGTTCACCGGAGAGTTCGACATCCAAAGACAGATGAGCTTCGGAGGCCTCGCCGACCGGAGGCCCTCTATAACCATAGCAGTAAGCCCAACGGACTGCTACGCCGAGGTAGGAGCCCTGGTGACGAGGCGATACCAGGTAGCCAACGTCGGCACCGTCCCGGTCCAGGGTCTTATCCTCATCGATTCGAGGGCGGGAGCCGTCGCCCTCGACAGGAGAGATCTCCACCCAGGGGAGGTCACCACCGCTGAATCCAGCTTCTTCGTCCAGCAAGCCGACCTGCCGGGGCCCCTGAAAGACGCCGTCCAGGTCACGGGTTCTGACTTTCAGGGCAACATCGCCGCTGCCTCGGCAGCGGCCAACGTCAGCATCATCGGGGGAGGGGCTCTCAACCTGACGGTCACCCCCCTCTCGGAATGCGCCAACGCAGGAGATGTCGTCACCTACATCTACACCATCGATAACATCGGCGACTTGGCGATAACCCAGCTCAATTTGACCGACTCCATCGGCGGCGGTCCGATGGCGATAAACGCAACCCTGTCGCCCGGAGAAAGCATCGCCCTCGAAGGGAACAGGACGGTTATGGAGATAGACCTCCAGGGTCCTCTGAATAACACCGTCTCGGTTTCGGGTTTCAACTCCATGGGCGAAATGGCGGCGGCCTCGTCGGAGTCGGACCTTCAGCCGTGCTGAGGATAAATCCACCACTTTTTTTATAAATGAGACTTTTCGGCCCCAACCTCTAAAAAACGTTTTATACTCGGGGATCTTACTATATTTGAAGGATATGTCGGCTTCCAGCAATGATAATTATAAATATATAATTTTCTGGTTTTTGGAGGCAGTCCTTCTGCGGGGTTATTCACAGGGGGCTACCGTCAACGTTAGCCCCGGCGACGTTCTTCAAGCCGCCGTCGACGAGGCGATGGATCCGTCGTTCCGCACTAACGGTCTAATTTCCAAACATTTTCCCTATAATTTATAGCAAAGATTTATTAAATATCCCGTTATATCCGGCATTCCGCAGTAAGTCTATGCAAAATTAAGAATTTATTGCTTGCCAAAATGTGCATAAATTCAAACGTTTAACTCAAATTTTGTTTAAAATAATTTTACTAGAATTTGTCAACATGAT
>NZ_JARFPL010000078.1:0-2505 GCF_029167205.1 Candidatus Methanocrinis alkalitolerans | reverse complement strand
CCCCTATTTAGAGAGTATTTAAATGAGGGCGCTTAGCCAGAGGTTAATCGAAATCCTCCGTATTATGTGATGCGCAGGGGTAGTTTATAAACTGGGCTCGGCCGAGGGAAAACTTGTAAAGTAGAGTAAGGGATATATCTGGGGTAATAACTTTGTAACCTCCGTTCTGCAATCGAATGGCGTCTTCATCCCACATAAAGCGAAAATGTATGTCAAAAAGGACGAAGCTGACGAGGATTTCAGAACCAAGATCCAGATCGCTTTTGAAGATATCATCGAGCCATTAGGGGTACCAGATGGCGTAGAACTCATGATCGTTTTCGATAGCTGGTGGTTCTCATCTCATTTCATAACTGACTGTCACGAACTTGATTATCATGTGACGTGCCAGCTTAAGTCTGATAAGCTGGTTGTACCAGATGATGGAACTGCTTTGCAGGTGACCGATTACGTCAAAAAATTTAATACCGATGATTATGAAATAACCAGGATCGAAGTTCGCGGTAAGAAAAAGAGGTACTTAACTGTAGAACGTATCGTTAAACTTGACAAAATCGGTGATGTCAAGCTCATCATATCGAAGAGGAGAAGAGATACAGATCCTAGATATTATATCAGTACCAATATCAACCTTACAGGTGCTGAGATTTTATCGATCTATGAGGATAGATGGAATATCGAAACTGCCCATAGAGAGGCAAACCAAAAATTAGGCTTTAAAGACTACCAATTGAGAAGTAAAAAGGCTATTGAGAGGTTCATTCAGCTAGTTTTTTCTATCTGGACCGGCTTGTTAATCTTAGAACTTAATAATCCTGATGAAAGCCGTAAACCAAAAACCATTGGCGAGATGGTAGACGAAATCAGAGCTGAAGGACTCGTAGAATTAGTAAAAAATATTTTGGAGTATTTTAACCTGCCGATACCGGATGGCGGACTGCTTCATCTGATAAGGGAGATGGGAATCAAAACTTAGAAAGTAGAGTTACCTATACCCAGGTTCCATCGTCTTCATATGCTTCCATTCTCGGTACTTGTTTTTTTGAACGAAGGTCCAAAGCTCGTCAAGCTCAACCTTTGAGACGACGATGTCCTTCATGAGAGCTTTGTTTACCTCTTCGCTGTGCTCTGCAGCCCTCGAAAGCCAACGTCTCACTGTATCCAGCTTAACTTCTAGAACCTCGGCAACTCCGCGAAGACTCATGCCCTTCAGAATCATCTTCAATGCGATGAGGATCTCATCTTCTTCTGTCCTCAGATCATAAAAGACGGTGTTAGTCCTCCCGCAAAATACCCGACCACAGTGGCGGCAGATGTACTTTTGGACCTTCCCGCTTTTGGTCATATATGTACCGCTACCGATAACGTTTCCTTCGCCGGTTACACCATGCAAAGTACAATCTTCGTTAGGGCATGGCACATCTATGAACTTTGGCTTTGGACCCCTCCTTGCCATCTTGCTATCCCTCGATATAAATAGCATGTTACAAGTATAAAAATCAACCTATTGGGAGGTCACTACCGGATGATCTGATATGAAGATTTTGGTCGCGTACTCGTTCTACTGAAAATCGCCAGTCGAATCGAATTCAAGGGACTCATTTTCCGCCAAATAACCATGACGTCACCAGTTAGCGCTATTCAGTAATCTGGGTACGCGACCAAGATTTTAGGAGTCAATGGTTCACCCCGGGGGGAGAAGAGCACGACCCTGAAGCTCGTGGAGGCGGTCCTCACAGGAGCGGAGGAGGCGGGTGCGCAGACGGAGCTCATCGACCTGTGCGCCCTCTCCATCGACTACTGCAACGCCTGCGCCGTCTGCTACAAGACCGGAGAGTGCATCCACAATGACGACTTCGGGAAGGTGTACGACGAGATGATGGCGAGCGACGGTATCGTCTTCGGCTCGCCGGTCTACTTCGGGTCGGTGACCGCCCAGATGAAGACGATGATCGACAGGATGTCCGACGCCGTCCACTGCCAGCTCCTCCTGGGAAAGCGCATCGCCTCGGTCTCGACGGCCGGAAGCCAGGGCCACCAGGAGGTGGAGGATTACATCAACAGGGTCATGGTGGCAATGGGGGCCACGGCCGTCGGGAGCACGGGAGCCGATATGGTGGATCCGGCAGGGATGGAGCTGGCGCTGGAGGAGGCCCGCCAGCTCGGCAAGACCCTCGTCCGTGAGATCCAGGAGGGTACGATACACCCCGGGCAGGAGGAGTTCCACAGGACGATGAGGGAGAGGTTCGGACGGGTCGTCGGAGCGAATAAGGAAGAGTGGACCCACGAGTACGAGCACTGGAAGAAGATGGGCTGGCTGTAAAGATGGGTGGAGCCCATCCGCCGGAAGATCGGTCCTCGACGGAGCTATCCAGGATGAGAGACGAGGATGAATAGAGAGACGAGGATGAATAGAGAGACGAGGATGAATAGAGAGACGAGGATGAATAGAGAGACGAGGATGAATAGAGAGACGAGGATGAATAGAGAGACGAGGATGAATAG
>NZ_JARFPL010000077.1:0-2678 GCF_029167205.1 Candidatus Methanocrinis alkalitolerans | reverse complement strand
GATTAATGGTGAAACGCATCTGAAGATAGCGAATCTGAATGATAATCTTGTTAGGATTATTCGATTGTTGGGAAAGGATTGTGAAAAATACTACGGATTGGAGGGTTGATGCGGAAAGCCGGATAAAATGAGATTGAGCCTGATTTTGGCGGCGATGGTGGTGCTGGCGTCGATGGTGATGCCAGCCGTAGCTGACGACATTGACAATCTAATATTGTATCTGAAATATGGAACAGCAGACGTCCGAGCGGAGGCTGCGCAGGCTCTAACCGATATAGGAAATCCTAGAGCGGTCGATCCTCTCATCGAAGCTCTCAAAGATGAGGACCCTGGTGTCCGAGGGTCTGCTGCCTTGGCACTCGGTGAGATCGGCGACTCAAGGGCTGTCGATCCTCTCATCGATGTACTAAAAAATAAAAATGAGTTTGTCGGGGTCCGAGAGTATGCTGCGGTGGCGCTAGACTGGATCAGCGATTCTAGGACGGTCGATTCTCTTATCGAAGCTCTCAAAGATGAGGACGAGGATGTCCGGCGTGCTGCTGCTTCGGCACTCGGTGGGATCGGGGACCCTAGGGCGGTCGATCCCCTCATCGAAGCTCTCAAAGATGAGAACCCTGGTGTCCGAGGGTCAGCTGCTTTTGCACTCGGTGAGATAGGCGACTCAAGGGCAGTCGATCCCCTCATCGAGGCTCTCAAGGATGGGAGTTTGATGGCTGTCTGGGCTCTAGGCAATATCGGCGATGCCAGGGCGGTCGATCCCCTCATCGAGACACTCAAGTATGAGAATTATTTGGTTCGAAGTGAGGCTGCTTCGGCACTCGGTGGGATCGGGGACCCTAGGGCGGTCGATCCTCTCATCGAGGCTCTTAAGGATGAGGATGAGGATGTCCGATCGGAGGCTGCCTGGGCCCTTGGAAATATCGGCGATACAAGAGCTATCGAGCCACTAACTTACGTGGCTTCGAGGGACAAGGAAGATTGGGTTCGGGAGGCAGCGACGGAAGCATTGGAGAAGATCGAAGACGATGATGTAGTTTCCCTCATCGAGGCTCTCAAGGATGAGAGTAGTAGTGTCCGATGGGCTGCTGCCGAAGCTCTCGGTAAAATAGGCGACCCCAGGGCAGTCGATCCTCTCATCAAGGCGCTCAGGGATGAGGACGAGTTGGTCCGAGAGTTAACTGCCGGGGCCCTCGGCAATATCGGTGATGCCAGAGCGGTCGATCCTCTCATCGAGGCTCTTAAGGATGAGGACTGGTTACTCCGATCGCTGGCTGCCTGGGCTCTCGGCGAGACCGGCGATGCCAGAGCAGTTGATCCCCTCATCGAGGCTCTCAAGGATGAGGACGCGTATGTCCGATGGAGGGCTGCCGGTGCTCTCAGCCGGATCGGCGATCCGAGGGCACTCGATCCGCTCATCGATGCTCTCAAGGATGAAGACCCGGGGGTCCGAGAGGCGGTTGCCCAGGCTCTCGCTGAGGTCGGAGATGACAGGGCGATTGACGCACTGACCTATGTGGCTTCGATGGACAAGGAAGTGTGGGTCCGAGAGGCCGCTGTGGAAGCGCTTGAGAAGATTCAAGAAGGGAGGTGATCCACCTCCCCCTCGGATGCTATTTTTATTCGACCATAACAGAACCACGATCTAGCGGCCTGCATCCGCTAGAGAGGGAAGGACGCTGAGCATCGAAAAGCTTTTTTGCCTGTCAGGACAGTCTCTCTTAAAGGAGGAGAGATCAAAATGCGATCGAGCCTGATTTTTGCGGCGCTGGTAGTGCTGGCAGCGCTGGTGATGCCGGCCGCAGCGGATGAGATAGATGACGAGCGCGTCCCAGACTTGCTTGGTGACACAGAGACTGGGACTGAAGGCTCTATATTTTCCAGCCAGAAGATAGACGATTACTTGTTAAACCTCAAGGCCAGCCCGGATAGCACAAGGATAGCTTATGTGCTAAAAGACGATGCCGGATACGATTATTTAGTAATTGCTAGGCCAGAGGGGAAGACGACCGAGACCGCCTACGAATCTATTCGCCAAGATTCCTTCGTCTTCAGCCCGGATGGAAAACATCACGGATATAAAGCCTATAAGGGCGATAAAAGGGTGGCCGTAATTGACGGTTCCGAAGGGCAAGAATACGACGAGATTTGGTGGATATTCTTCAGCCAAGATGGTGAAAGATACGCCTACAAAGCTAAGAAGGACGGCCAAGAAATTGTGGTTGTGGACGGAATAGAAGAAGGACCGTATAAGGCATCATCTGATCCCATAATAAGTTCTGCCGGGCAGCACGTGCTCTACACGATGGCAGAGGAATCTCTTGGCCCTTACCGTGACAACGTGGTTGTGGACGGGGTGGTCCAAGAACTCAAGGGTTTTGATCCGGTCATCAGCCCCGATGGCAGTCGGTGGGCTTATTACCTCGGTTCAGTTTATAGAGGACGTACCGGCTACATCGTTCTCAATGGAGAGGTCATAGCTTTGGAAAAAGACAAGACCAATCGCATTGATCAGATGGTGTTTAGCCCGAATGGAAGCCGTTTAGCTTATGACCTAGTGCTCCTTAACATTAATTTTGCAACTTAAGGTAATGCCTTTTGAGTTTTTCTCTAGCGTCGCTTTTATTGAATTTCCATCGAACGGTCGCTTTGATATCATTCCTTTCTCGCTGCCAAGCATC
>NZ_JARFPL010000076.1:0-2956 GCF_029167205.1 Candidatus Methanocrinis alkalitolerans | reverse complement strand
TTCGCTTGTGTCCGCTGTGGTTTCTCTGGCCCTGCTGACACCGTCGCAGCTCGAAACATAGCTGCAAGGGTGGCTGTCAACCTGCCCATCGTGGCCCGATTTTTTGTGGAGCCGCAAGCCCCCAATATACTGGCGAGCATCATGCCCGCCAATTCATTGGCGGGTAGTTGACTTGTCTGAGTTCGGCCCTTCCATCCCCGATATCTTCTCCAGCGCCGCCAGGACGAACCGATAGAACTCCTCCACCGCCGAGATCTTCACCCTCTCGTTCGGAGAGTGGGGATGCTCGATCGTCGTCCCCAACGATACCATCTCCATCTGCGGAAACTTCTCCCCGATGATCCCTATCTCCAGGCCCGCGTGAATCGACTTAACCTCCGGCTCTCGGCCGAAGAGGTCTTTGTGGGCGGCCTTGCAGGCTGCGAGGAGCTTTGAGTCGAGCTTCGGACGCCTCCCCGGATACCTGTCCCCCCTCTCGACCTTGGCTCCCGCAAGCCTAGCCACCGCCCGGATCCTCCCCGTCGTAATCTTGAGGCCGACCACCGACGAGGACCGGGAAGCCAGCTGAAAGAATACGTGATCCTCCTCGGTGAAGACGACCGAGAGGTTCGTGGAGGTCTCGACGAGCTCTGGGATGTCATGGCTCCAGCGGATGATCCCGTTTGGAAGAGCTCTGATCAGGCTGATGGCCCGCATTGAGTCCTCCAGGGACGCCGCCCTCCCCGGAACTTCCAGGGGCCTGATCTCCACCGCGAGGCCCGGGTCCACCTTACTGTACTCCTCCAGCAGGGAGCATTCAGCCGCTTCCACCAGGGAGCAGAACTCCTCCCCCCGTTCCCGGGGCAAGACGACGTGAGCCTCCGCCTCCCGGGGGATGGCGTTGTGCTTGTCCCCGCCCCTGATGGAGGCGAGGCTGAGGGGGACTTTTTCCCCCGCCTCCCAGAGGAGAAATCCCAAAAGCTTGATGGCGTTTCCCCTCTCCAGGCTGATGTCGACGCCGGAGTGGCCTCCCTTGAGGCCCTTGAGGACCACCTCGAAGGCCGCCGCCTCCCCCTGGTCAGGACGGACCCATCGGATGGGGAGGCGGAGGTGAGAGTTCTCGCCGCCGGCGCACCCCACGTAGATGGCGTGGGGGTCTTCTGTGTCCAGGTTGATCAGCATCTTTGCCCCGATCTCTTCCTCCAATAGCCCCCTCGCCCCGGACATCCCATCCTCCTCGTCAACGGTGAAGAGGAGCTCCAGAGGTCCGTGGACCGCTTCGGGGTCCTCCAGGACGGCTAGAGCCGCCGCGACCCCGATCCCGTTGTCGGCCCCCAGGGTGGTGCCCCTCGCCGAAACCCAGCCGTCCTCGACGACCGCCTCGATGGGATCCTTCGAGAAGTCGTGGTCGAGGTCCTTGTTCTTCTCGCAGACCATGTCCAGGTGAGATTGGAGGAGGACAGTTGGAGCATTCTCCCTTCCGGGGGTGGCGGCCTTTCTCACCACCACGTTTCCGGCCCCGTCCACTTTGCAGTCGAGCCAGAGTCGTCTTGCTGCGGAGACGACGTACTCCGCCGCCAGTCCCTCATGCTTGGAGCACCGGGGGATCTTCCTTATTTCATTGAAATGACCCCAGAGAAGCCGGGGCTCTATGCTGCCTAGATCGTTTCCCATCCTCTCACCCTCTCCATTTTTGTACAAAAACGCGACTATAGATAAATGGTGATCGGATGAATCGGATGACGCTTGCGGTCGACGACCCCCTCAAAGTCGGGGATGCGACCCTCATACCCGTGGTCGAGGTATTTTCATTCTCGAAAGTTCAGGGCGAGAGGGCGGCCTTTGCCGCTAGAAAGAGGGCGAAGGCCGTGGTCGCCCTCGGACCCTGGGGCGCCGTCGCCCTGGACGTCTCAGGAGAGGCCCTCTCCCTAAGGGAGCTTCTGGACCGGGTTCCGGATCTTGAGGTGAGGATGGCAGAGGTGGAGAGGTCCATCTGCCCGGGGAGGAGAAGCACAGATGAGGTGAGCCGGAAAAAATGACGGTTATTAGGGTCCGGGGACGATCCCCAAAAGGGGGCAGGCCGAGCTCTTCCTGTTGTAGCGGCCAACTCATCCACCATCTGCTCTAAACTCGAATTGACTTGACGAAAGATTTTCGGATCAACAACCCTGGTTGATCCGAATCAAAATCATTTAATCAAGTTGATTTAAATTTTGGATTGATTTTTCTGATTTTAAGGCCGATTTTGAGGTTAACCACAAATTATATCTAGTTTAAAGCCCTATTATAGCTAAAAAGCTCCTTTGAGGTGAGGAAATTGATGGACAAATTCATATCCGAACATCTCTACAACAAGGACGTAGAGGTCTACTTCGGCGGGGACGGAAACCAGCGCCTCCGGGGCAGGGTCGTCGGCTCTGCCGACGGTGTCTTGGTCCTGGAGAACGGTGGAAGGAGAGACTACGTGAACATCGAGAAGGTGATAGCGGCCTGGGAGGTCTGACCTCCAGGGCCCCTCGATCCGTATCTTGATCCTCCTTCTTGATCCTCCTATTGCTCTCCTTTACCGCCCTCTTTTTTCCGTCCGTTCCAGCTGCTCATCCCCCTTCTCCATATCGGTTTATAGAGGCGGGGTGCAGGGGTAGAGAAAAACCCGGTCTTCAGGCCGGGGATGAATCGTACCCCGCCTTAAGCTATGAATCTTTAAATACTATAGCAGCATAAGTGAGTATAATGCTTAAAGCCTTCAAATATAGGATCTATCCGACAAAAGCACAGCGGTCTAAGATGGAACAGACCTTGGAGCTGTGCAGATGGACCTATAACGAGACTTTGGCATATCGGAAAAATTCTTTCGAACAAGAAGGCAAATCCATATCTAAGTATGAGACTCACAACTTGCTGCCAGAGTGGAAGAAAAACAAACCAGAGCTGAAGGAGGTATTCTCTCAGACCCTCCAGAACGTCCAAGAACGGG
>NZ_JARFPL010000075.1:0-3216 GCF_029167205.1 Candidatus Methanocrinis alkalitolerans | reverse complement strand
AGATTGGCTTGGTCAAAGAGGCTACAGCAAGTCAGTCTTGAAATCGGATCAAATCTAGATAACGCATAATTCGTGTGAAAAATGGAAATATTGTGTAGCTTAAACTCCTTAACCGATGACCCATGCAGCGATCTTACACGTTCTTCAAGTTCCGCGATTCGCTTTTCCTGCAGGATAATGATAGCATATAAGCTCTCGACAAGGTCGATTACGGCTTCGGGTCCTCTATCATAAATCCCTAAAATTTCCTCCCGGCTGAGGGGCGAAATTTGAGATGGATCTTGTGGCGGTGCTGAATGATCATGATCCTCGGTATTCCTTGGACGTGACAAATTTAATCTCCCTTCACCAAAAAATAAGCTTTTATATATCATAAATTTTTCGGTTAAATCTAGATATTGACTACGAATATATCGTCATCCATTTTTCACGCTTATTTCGGGTATTCTGAAAAGGAGGCTGAATAGTTACCCTCCGGATTGCCATAAACGATACGCTGTATCACCTCTATGATCCGCCCGTTTTTTCTTTTCTTGCAGACCTTTGCGTACTTCAAGTTAGGGTAGGGGACAAGAACCGGATTTGGCTTTCTCCCGATACCGCAATAGTGTGGCATCTCAAGGAAGCCATAGACATTGAGAAGACCTTCTTCGAAAGGGTCCCAGTTATCGGATGTAAATACAGGGATTGGTGAATCAATTGCGCGACGCTTCTCAATGTCGCTGAATAGTCTGGTGCAATCTTCTGCGGTTCTTTTTCCTTCACAATGGCTTAAGAATAGCCTTGTATCAGGTTTAATTGCAGTCAAACTATAAATATCACCGTACTCTTTCGAATCGTTGGCATCGACGTTTTTCTCCTTTTTTTATATATGACCATATCTCGTCTACTTGCACGCGATCGAGACGGAGATTCTTCAAATAATAATCATTCACTTCTTTGCAGTGTTTGCCAGCGAGATCTATCCACCTGCAGATTGTGCTAATGCTATAGCCGGATGCCCGAGCTGCACCGCGAATGCTTCCTTTTTCGGGAATCAGCGCCAAAGTTCGGCAGACTTCATCTATCGATGTGTTTAAGCCGAAGAACGGCGTTCCGCGAGTTTCGCTGAAGCAATGACCACAGGTCCTGCACTTGAGAAGAGCTCTATTATCCTTCCCGTATCGTTCTTTCAAAAATATATTTCCAGCACCGGTTCTCCCATAATCGGGGCAATCCTCCTCCCAGCACCAGAATTTAGATAAATCCAACTTTTCCTCCATCGCTACACCCAATCATAATTGGAGGTGGTAATATATAAATTATTCAGTCGTACAAGTACACGACCCATCATTGCAGTTGTCATAGATCCGAAAATCAACAGGAATCACGGAATTTCCATCTGTCCATACCAATGTAGTAATATTGATCCCATTAACAACACTATGATGCTTCCCACTATATTGTCGGTAAACTAAATCCATCTTTTTTGCATAAGGCTTGTCTAAAGTGGTATCGTCCACGATTAAGATCCCTTCACCAGGCCGAACGAGATGTGATGATTCGATCCACAATGCCTCCGTATCTGGCGGCCATCTTTGTAGAAGTCGAGTAAATGCATCGTGGGAGGGTGAATCTGACCCCTCCGGATAACATCGAGCTGCTTCGGTACACGTAAAAACGTTGGCAGCAGCCATCAGAAAGTGGATATAGTCCAGGTCGCAACACTTGGGTGGATTCAATTTTATACGTCACCTCATATTTGTGTTTGTATTTGGATGGACCGAATCATCTAAATATCTTCCGTCAACTGCGTAAGTCCTATGATGGAAAGACCAAGAACGATCACCTCCAGGACATGTTGGAAAAAGCAAAGGAACTAGGCTTCCGACCCGATTTCGTTCTCTTCGACAGTTGGTATTCCAGCTTAGATAATCTCAAAAAAATCCGTGGCCATGGGTGGCATTGGCTAACTCGACTCAAGAAAAATCGACTGGTAAATCCCGATAAAACAAAAAACGTTCAGATCTCAACAATAGACATTCCTTCAGATGGTAGAAATGTCCACCTGAAGGGTTATGGATTTGTCAAAGTGTTCCGGATAGTTTCCAAAGACGGTGACGAAGAACATTGGGCAACTGACTTGATCGACATGGAAGAACCAGATCGAAAAGAGCTGGCAAAAAGATCTTGGAAAATAGAAGAGTATCATCGCGGAATAAAACGGTTTTGTGGCGTAGAACGATGTCAAGCGCGGAATGGGAAATCCCAGAGGACACATATACTGTTCTCAATAAGAGCATTTCTGAGATTAGAAGTCGAAAGAATCAGAACTGCTCGAAGCTGGTTCGAGAGCAAGCAAAGTGTCATTCGAAATGCTATAAAAGAATATATAAAATATCTAAATTATAATGTCTCAGCCACGCTAACTGCGTAAGTCCTAACTTTATTGAGCATGTTCTTCCTGGATTGCAGACGCAGTCTCCAGCTCGACCGGAGCTCTCGCCCCTCCCCTAAGATGGGGAGCCTGGCCCGCCCACTCCCAAAAGAGATTGACAGGAGCAATACGCTTAAATACTCCGGTGGCCCTTATTATTTGGGGTGTTAGTTATTAAGGCGATAATGGTACTTCCTCTGCTAGCAGTCGGATTGCTCTGCACAATGGCGGCCGTAGAGGCTTCGGGGTACAAAGATTGGGATCATTCAAAGAAATCTTCACAATGGAAGCATCCCTCCAAAGACTGGCTCAATCCCTGGAACTACGAATCATTTTACAGCCGACCGAGTTATCCCTACGGTTTCTACCCAGGCAGCTACTACTACGACTATTACTACCCCAGCAGCCGCTATTACACCTGGTATTGCTACCCGTACAACTGCCAGTACCCATACTGCCAGTACCCATGCTACTACAGCTATCCCGCCGGGTACCTCTCTGAATTCAGGTATTCATTGGTGGTAGGCTAGAGTTTTTGAGGAGGATAGATATCGGAGGATTCCGTCTCAAATATCCAGAAGAGAAGTCGCAAAAATCGGGGGCGCGGCGATCAGGTCGCCGGAGGCTAAACCTCCTGGTTCTCCGCGGCGATGCTGAGGAGCTTGTGGTTCTGCCGGCTTTCCGCATCAACCCTCCAATCCGTAGTATTTTTCACAATCCTTTCCCAACAATCGAATAATCCTAACAAGATTATCATTCAGATTCGCTATCTTCAGATGCGTTTCACCATTAATCCAAAC
>NZ_JARFPL010000074.1:0-3228 GCF_029167205.1 Candidatus Methanocrinis alkalitolerans | reverse complement strand
CAGCGTATCAGTTATTCCTATAGAGCAAAACATTTTCATGATGATCAATCAAGGAAACGTATTTGAAGCGTTAATGGCTACAAAGGATAAAACCTTATTAAAAGATTATATTAAGATAGAAACCCTAAGGAAAACACTCAAGGGTCTATTGAGTTAGTTTACAACAAATTAAAAACCGACCTAATGGCTTAAATAGGCTATAATGTCGGTTTTTCTTTAATGAATCTGCAAAAGTCAGGACATTTTAGTCTAGATAAATGAATAGAATTTTGATAATATGCATTAAAATAGTCTCACAATACATCAAAACACAAAAATATATGAATTGTTGTATAATGAAATTGGGAGGAGATATCTATGAAAATCAACAAGGTTGGACAAATAGCAATACCCATCCGTGATATGAAAAGAGCTATTGAATTCTATGAAAATGTTTTAGGACTTAAGTTATTGTTTAAGACTGATCAACTAGGTTTTTTTGATTGTGATGGTGTAAGATTATTGTTAGCTTTACCTGAAAAAGAATCGAGCGATTATTTAAGTTCGATTATTTACTATCAAGTTGATAACATCAATCAAGCATATGATGAATTATTAAATCGTGGTGTGCAAATTGTTCAAAAGCCACATATTATTGCAAAAACAAACAAGATAGAGACATGGATGACATTTTTTAAAGACTCCGAGGGAAACACTTTGGCTTTAATGAGTGAGAGCGAAGTTTAAACAACATTTTATTACTTTATTAAGCCAAATAAGTGGAATCTCTAAAAATGCATTCCACTTTTGTAATATCGGATGATTTGCATATTTAATTAATATGTTGCGTATGCTTTGTTTTTATAATGAAGAATATTTATAATGTATATATGTAAGGAAAAGCAACCGGTAAATAAGTCAAGTACCAAAATATAAAAAAAACATCAAAAAATGATGAAAATGACAATATCGAGGCATACTTAAAAAAGAAACTGAAGCAAATATGAAATATTTAGTTTTACTGAAAGAGTCTATTGGCACTCAACAAGCCATAGATTAGACGGATCAGTTTTCTACTCGTAAGGGCGAGGGCACGTTTATGTTGATGGGTCGTGACTTCATTGAATTTCTTTTGATAGAAATCACGGTATTCAGGTATATTTTGTCTAGCGATATTGGCTGCCTGAATGATAAAGTATCTTAAATATTTATTCCCAGTTTTTGTAAGACGCGTATCATCAGCATCAAACTTACCGGATTGGGTTTTACGCCAAGTGATGCCAGCATACTTAGCAAGCGCATCATCAGATTCGAATTGATTGATGTCTGCGATTTCAGCTAAAATCCCAGCTGCATAGACCTTACCGATACCTGGAATAGACATCAAAACGGTGTAATGATTTTGATTAAAACCAACAACTTGGCGCTTAATCGCCTTATCGATTTCTTTCATCTCTGCTTCGTAACAATTGATGACATTGATGGAGGAAGCAAGCGATAAGTTAATGGGATTATAGGCAATCTGATCGAGGCGATAAGAAGCTCTCGCAGCAGCTTGGATTTTAGACGCCATATCTATTGAATCGGAGAAGCCATTTTTACTGGACTTGGTGATAAACTGAGCGAGTTCTTCTAAAGGTGACTCAATGATATCGTCAATGGTTTTATATTCTAAAAGTAGTTCAACTGCGGTTTTACCGAAGTTATCTGAGAACAAGGTTTCGAACTCAGAAAACTTTAAAAACACGTTATTTAAGGCATAAACCTTCTCTGTTGACAGGAGTTCAGCGATGTGGAGGCGATGTCTGGTGAGGCGTTCTAAGGCAAGTCGTTGAGCACCTTTGAAAGGTGTAAGTTCAGAGGTTCTACCTACTCTAGCAATATCAGCTAGAATAAAGGCATCTTTAGGATCTGTCTTATCCATATCAGCAAAGCTCTTCCTGTAATTCTTAGAGATCTTAGGATTGATGATATAGACCCTAGAATCGAAAAGAGC
The DNA here is from genome assembly GCF_029167205.1 of Candidatus Methanocrinis alkalitolerans. Classification (NCBI taxonomy): domain Archaea; kingdom Methanobacteriati; phylum Methanobacteriota; class Methanomicrobia; order Methanotrichales; family Methanotrichaceae; genus Methanocrinis; species Candidatus Methanocrinis alkalitolerans. Next base: position 1,253 of record NZ_JARFPL010000074.1, on the reverse strand, counting down.
AAGATGTTTAGAATTAGAAAGATAAGTAGCAAGATGAGCAGAATAGACACCTGTAGACTCTAAAATCACAATGATTTTTGAGAGCACATGTCGATTCAAGAGTTCTAAAAGTTTAGATTCAATGATGGCAGCCCCATCTTGAGTGTTTGGAATTAATGTTGAAAGTAATTTATCACGCGCCAAGTTCATCGCATAGACGTGATTAGATGCTTTAGAGACATCAATTCCAACGAATAAAGTAAGCTTCAAATTAAAACCTTCTTTCAAGGAAAATGAGATATAAGAGAAGCCCTAGCCTTGAAAGACAACTGCAGCCTCGCCGAATAAGAAACCACCGTTAGACTTAGAAGTTGAGTTGGATCTAACGGGTAACAACAACCGGTAAGCAGATTAGTCAAGCAAGCAGGTTCGCACGCTTTTGTAGCACCATCATGTGCAAGGAGAATTAGCGGATTATTCTGGTTATATCTTGACTTTATTATAACACCAGGGCTTCAAACTTATAAAACACAATATGTAGATAGGTCTTACCTAAATCTACACTACATATTATACGAGGAGAAAATCATATGGATCATTTAGAAAAAGCGATTAAAGATTCAATTAAATATCTAAATTCAAAAGAAGCGAAGTTGAGTTTGGAAAGAGATGTATATTGGCCAAAATGGGATTCCCCGTGGTGGCATATCTTGCTTTTAAATGAATTAGGTTTGATACATCAAGTTCCAAAAAACATTATGTATCAACTCATTGAAAATATTCAAAGAAGCTTTCTACATTTTTTCCCAGTCACAGAAGAAGAAATGCCTAAAAAAACAGATCCATATCATCAATCATTATGTTTTTGCATGGCTGGTTCTTTATATCAAATGCTCTTTAATTATGGTATTCCTGTTGACTCTGAAATTCCTTGGTTAAGAGAATGGTTTACCAAATATCAATTACCTGATGGTGGATTTAATTGCAATGAGGACGCATATATCAAAGATCATCCGAAAAGTTCGATGACATCGACTTTACCGGTACTAGAAGCTTTATTATTAGCACAAGAAACCAAAGTTATCGATGACGAACTAAAAGCTTTATTTCTTGGGGCAGATTACGTTGTCAAACATAAACTTTTTAGGAAACTATCAAGCCAAGATGTTATGAATCCAAATTTTACTGAAATAAGATTCCCAAGATTTTATGAATATGATTATTTAAGAGGTTTCAAGTTCCTTTATGACTTTAGACAAAAATTTGGATACAGA
>NZ_JARFPL010000073.1:0-3853 GCF_029167205.1 Candidatus Methanocrinis alkalitolerans | reverse complement strand
GGATATGTGCTACTTTCATCTGGATATGTGCACCACATTTGACTTCGCAGAACTTCCGTATTATGTGATGCGCAGGGGTAGTTTATAAACTGGGCTCGGCCGAGGGAAAACTTGGAAAGTAGAGTTATTCTATTATTCTTGATCTGTTGGTATCCGGGTATCTGCTGGTCCCTCGGTTTTCTCATTCTGGCATGAGCTAAAATAATAATATCGAGGTAGCCTTCGCCCTAACGGCAAGTTCAGTGATATTAGAGCGTCGTTATAGTTATATCCATATTATTAACATCGGTACAGGATTAGACTTTTATCTCAGAAGAGCCATCCGCTTTTATCGATGAGCATGGAATGTTCTGTGATCTCTGAAGAGCATTTTATCACTCAGTCGGGAGGGAATGATAATTCCAGCCAGGCCCGATGAAACGTGGAGTATTGAAGGAAGAGCAGCCACTTCCAGAACCGGAGAGCTAACCGGCATTGAGATGACTGGACTCTGCAGTCTGATCATCTCAGGCTCCGATTCCCGCCAGAGCCTCATGGCAGATGTTCCATCATGTGCCCCCACAGTCGCCCGCTACGCCCTGGCGGGCAGGCCGCCGAGGCTCACCGACTCGATCATCCTCGCGGAGCGGGTCCACGCCGCCCTCGTCGAGCTCTCCGACGGCTCGGCGACCTTCACCGGCTGCGATGAGGCCGGAAGGCCCCTCTCGGGCCACAACCACGCCTTCATCCTCCCCGAGTCGGTCGAGGCCCTCGGCCGGGGGAGGGAGGGCGAGGTGACCCACCTGACCGTCTACGCGCTCGCAGGCTTCGGCTCTCGGGAGACAGCCGCCCTCGAAAATCTGCGGGAGGTCCGGGGCGACGGGATCGTCGCCGACCTAACCCTCCTCGCCCTCGGCTTTCCCGGCGACTTCGGCGGGACCGATCCGGCCAGGGGCGCCTCCCCCCTCCTCGCCGAGTCGCGGATCTGGACCTCGCGGACCCCCTTCATCCCCACCCGCCACCCCAAGGCGACCCGGGCGGGAGCGGCGAAGCTCGACGCCTCCGGAAGGCAGATCGGAAGCCCCGAGCACGAGCTCTTGCGGCTCCTGGGCCTCGCCGGGTTTCCCGAGCCCGTGGCCGTCGAGCCGGTCTCCTTCACCGAGATCGCCGGGGAGCGCGTCGGCTGGTCGAGCTTCCGGCGGGCGCGAAACAGGGGGGACGGGAGGAGGGCGGGGTCGGCTGGATACGGCTTTCGGATCGAGTTTGCCGAGCCGGTCTGCGGGCCGGTGGCGGTGGGGTACGGGGCGCACTTTGGGATGGGGACATTCATAATTGACAGAATTGAGAATTCTGAAGATGAATCGATGACTGGAGCGTGATCTTACGCCAATTAACTTTGGAGATTTGAAGTTTTCCGAGAGGCGACAAGACATTGATACTAGTCTCAATTCGATCGCAAAGATGTATGAGAATCGACTGATAACTCAGCATTTTGGTATAGTCGACAAAATATTGTTCTTACTGAGGTGATATTATTATGAATAACATACAGGATTTTCAATCCAAGCACTTGTTTCTGCTAATCGGAGCAAATCCTTTGCCTAACTATGTCGCTGCAAAATTGTTGCGAAAGCCCGATGCAAAAGTTTACTTTATTCACACCGACGAGACTCTTGAGATAGCTCAACGTTTAGCCGGATTGTTGGGTCTAAGCAAAGAAACAAAGAGTTTCATTCCAGTCATAGAGTCAGATATAGACGATGTTTTCGATAAAGTATCAAATATATGTAAAAAGTTAGGGGGACAAGAAGTTGGCTTAAATTACACTGGCGGTACAAAGACCATGGTCGTCCATGCTTATCGAGCAGTTGAGAAGCTGTGCCACGATCCCGTATTCAGCTATCTGGATGCCAGGTCGATGAAAATGATAATAGAGCAACGTGATCAGCCATGTCTGGATTTCTCGGTTTCTCTTTCGATCAAGCCCGAGATTCAAGATTTGCTTGCACTGCATGGTTACAGTCTCGAACACGATCCGAATTGGTATCCGTTTAAGCCTGAGGTATGCCTTGAATTGGTAAAGATTCCCTGTGATGAATTGCGAAAATGGTGTGATAACTATCTGCGTGATGATAAGAATTCTCTTAAGAAGAAGGAGAAAGATTTAAATCCGATTCTACTTCCAAAAGATCCACCTTTTGATAAGGTGGCGTCTCACTGGCAAGATTGTAAGACTCTTGGTGAACTATCTGCAAAATGGGATATTAAAGCAAAGGAGCTTTCAAGGTGGCTGGATGGGCTGTGGCTTGAAAGCTACACGCTCTGGGCATTGCAAAAAATTGCCACTGAATGTGAAATTCATCAGTGTGGGATGAGCTTTGAGCCGAAGGAACGGAATTTTGAGTTCGATGTGGCTGCAATGCGCGGATACCAATTTTTTGCTATATCTTGTACCACAGGAAGCAATAAAGGATTGTTAAAAAACAAATTGTTTGAAGCCTATGTTCGTGCCCGTCAGATGGGTGGAGATGAGGCTCGTGTGGGATTGGTCTGCGGTGCACCCAAAGACAACCCGGAGAACAATCCGGAACTGATTCAAAGTGAAATCGAAGAAACTTGGGACGCTCAAGGCAAATTACAGGTCTTCGGTGCCGAACATTTGCCGAATTTATCTGAATACCTCCGGGAGTGGTTCAACTCTCAACCAAAATGAATGGTGAATCCAAATGATAGTCACAGCTATAGATACGACAAGAATCCAAAGTTACATTTTTGGAAGTAACATTCTGAAGCATAATGTAGGTGCATCTGAGTTGGTTCGCTGTGCAACTCAGGATTGGGTCTACAAGGAGTTAACAAGATTAGGGGCTACCAACGTAGATCTGAATGGTTGCATCGATGACCAGAAGGCGATCGAACATGAAGATTTGGTTTCTGAATTGATATATGCCGGCGGTGGTAATACCGTGCTACTATTTCGATCCGCCGAAACTGCACGCGAGTTTACCCGCTGCCTGAGCCGGAGCACTCTCCTAAAAGCTCCTGGACTGCAGCTGATCATTGCCCACAGCAGAGAGTTCGACTGGAAGACAAAAGTCTTATCTCAGGTGGTCAAGGCCACCCTTGAGAAAGCAAATCGTAAAAAGCTAGATCATGTGGCTTCAGCTCCTCTATTGGGCCTAAGCGTAACCGCAGACTGTCAGTATACCGGTTTGCCTGCTATTGATAATAACAAAGATGACAAGCGCATATCAGCTGAAATCAAGGCCAAAGAATATATCTTCGACGTAGCTCATGACCGCTTGACGGCCCGGCTGCCGCTTAATGGCTTTGAGATCCCAAAGGAATTTGATGATTTTGGTAGAACTAAGGGAGTATCCAGCTATATCGCCGTGGTTCACACTGATGGCAACGAAATGGGCAAACGAGTAGCGGATATTACCAACAGATACAAAAAACCAGAAGATAACCGCCCATATATAAACATGATGCGAGAATTCTCCAAATCGATAACAATCGTAGCAGAAGAGGCCCTAAAAGCCACGTTCTTGCACCTTATCGATTGTATCGACCATGAGTCAAAAATTCGCGGTGTCGTCCAAATTCGCAAGGACAAGTTACCGCTTCGCCCGATTGTTATGGGCGGGGATGACGTTACAGTGGTATGTGACGGACGGTTGGCGCTGACCTTGACGGAGTTTTACTTAAGACAGATCACGGCTAAACCGCTAGCTGATGGGAATCCGCTCCATTGGTCATCGGTTAAGCCCACCACTCCTCGGTAAAGCGCTTTCTATTTACATGCGGATCTACAGCTTCACTCATACTAAATTCTAAAGATGTTTTTAAGGAAGTTTCTAATCCCATATGTTGA
>NZ_JARFPL010000072.1:0-3890 GCF_029167205.1 Candidatus Methanocrinis alkalitolerans | reverse complement strand
TTCTAATGAAATCATCGTAAAAATAGAGTCAGAGCTTGTTGCAAAACATGTGTTTGATTATATTAAAACGTGTGATCATATTATGAAATACGATGTCGAACAAGCAAGCTTGAGCGAAATATTTATTGCAAAGGTGGGACATAAAGTTGAAAAAGTTTAAATTTCTAGTTAAATATGGCCTAAAAAAACGCGTTGGAAGAAAAGCGTTCCTTATCGCAAATATAGTAATTGCATTATTAATGATTATTATTGTTAATATCCCAGCAATTATTAGTTTCTTTGGCGGAGATGATGATCTAGTTGAAAACATCAACATTCACGTCGTCAATGAGACTCAAGAAACAAATTTAGTATCCGATTTATCACAACTTTTCAATCAACCATTTGAAGGATATGAATTTTATGTTTTATCGGACTTAGCAGTCAATCAATTTGATGTTGAAGCTTTTTGGGTTAATTCGGAAGTTGATATAACCTTTCATTTTACTGGAGACATTGAGTCTCCTGATGTGAAAATTTATAGTAAATACCCTGAAATGAATCCAGCATTGATGGGACAAATTGAACTTCAAATTATTAATTATCAAATAGGCGATTACACGGGTCCTAGCTTTGAAACAATTTACGCGCCAGATTATGAAGATCCAAATCAAGAGATGTTTATTAGTTCAATTACAAGTTTACTCGTATTACCAATGTTTATTTTAATTACAATGGCTACACAGTTTGTTGGTGTTGATATTATTGAAGAAAAGTCAACAAAAGCTATTGAAACAGTCATTGCTAGTGTGCCAGCAAAAATACATTTCTTGTCGAAAATTACAGCAAGCATCTTATTTGTAATCATACAAGGGTTGTTAATATTTACTTATGGGGCTATAGCATCATTGATTGGTGGGGTTGCTGCAGCATCGCCAGGTCTTAATCTACCAACAGGTGGAGAATCGCTATTAGCCTATCTTGCAGAAATGATGCCAAATTGGCCAATAATTATTCTATTTTCTTTAATGTTTATGTTACTTGGAACATTATTTTATTTGGTGTTAGCTGCATTATTCGCATCAATGGCAGTAACACAAGAAGATTATCAACAGTTTCAATCACCTCTTATGTTGATTTTAGTTGGTGGATTTTATATTGGGATATTCGCACCAATGGCTGGAGGGATGGGATTCTTAAAGGTGATGGCATTTATTCCTATTTTTACACCAATTGTTGCTCCAATTGCATTCGCATCAGGGGTATTGTCCATTTGGGAGTCAATCATAGCGCTATTAGGATTAGCAGTATTCTTAGTATTATCATTATACATGGTTGCTCCAGTATATAAAGTAGCAATTCTAAGTTATGATCAAACAAAATTCTTCTCAAGAATCAAAGGATATTTCAAAAAAGCTTTTACCAAAAGTAAAAAAGTATAAAATGGGGCTGTAACGAAATGAAGATTTAATTTTCTTCATGGACTTAGCAGTCCTTTTTTCTTTATCTTAGCCTTCTCATTGTGGAAAACATATCAAAATCAGGTGTTTTCTGGCATGTTTAAAAGGAATTCTTAAGAATCCTTAGTTTTCCAGTGGATAATTATTGTACGATTCTGTATTTTTTGTTATGAAATTTAGCTAAATTATAGCCAATTGCGATGAGCATAAACTCAAATTTCACATTTTGAATGCCACGACGTTTAAATCTTCTAAATCTCATTTGATCTTTAATGATGCCAAACGCACCTTCAACTTGTATCGAGCGCTCTACTCTAAGTTCAATACCGAGTTCTGATTGAAGGTTTTCTCTTGCTTCTTTTTGAAGTGCCCACAGTTCTTCGTTGATTTCTACCCTACGCTTTGAACTAGGCACTTCATATACATCATTCCCCTTCTTGTTTTTCCATAAGAAGGTCAGTTTTTCTTTGTTTTCATCGTAGAAGTTGCCATCTTCATCTTTTTTGAAGTTTACAGGTCTACTTGGATCTTGTGCATATTTTTGATTGGCTGTTTCTTTACGATACATCGAATACTTTTGATATAGTTCCATCTGATTGTCTTTAAGATATCGATAGTTTTTTAGTCCACCATAACCAGCATCTGCGACTGGATATTTTGGATAGATTCCCTGTGCTCTCCTGTATCCTTCTAAAAAGGGGATAAACGTTTGATAATCATTTCTCTCTTGGAAAATATCTAAGTGCATAATGTATTCATCAGATACACCAATTTGTACATTGTATCCCGCTTTTAATTGACCATTTCTCATGTGGTCTTCTTTCATGCGCATAAACGTTGCGTCATGATCGGTTCTCGCACATGAGTTTCTATCGGGTCCGATGACATCGATCGTGTCGTTATATTCCTTAACTTTTATATAATACTCAGATATCTTTTCAAAATCCCTTTGTAAAGCTTTTTTTCTTTGACCTTTTCCATAGACAAATGAAATACCTGTTTGTTCGACTTCACGCTCTAAAAACTTTAAAATGTTTTCAATATAACTGACTTCATAAGTCTCATAAATCGGAAAGATGATCCCTATCTCTTGATATTGATCGTTGAGTTTTTTTATTTGTTTGCTTATCTTTTTGTACAGCTTATCTCTAAATTTCTCAATTGAGCCTTTCCAGATGAACTTGTATTTGTTTGCGTTGGCTTCAATTTTCGTACCATCGATATAGAGTCTATCCGTATCGATTTTCTCTTGATCAATAATATATTGATTCAAATCATAGAAGAGTTTTTCAATGCTATCTTTCAAACGATGCTTCATAAACTCACTAATCGTTTGATGGGATGGCTTTAGCTCATCTGTGAGCCACATAATTCTAATATCATGCTGTGCGGCTTTTGCCATGTCTCTTAGGCTTGTGATGTTTTCCATCTGACAAAACAATATCAATTTGAGCATATTGACTGGATTATAGCCGATTCTACCAACTTTTGGCTCGGCTACGATGTATTTATTTAAATCAATCCTCCGAAATACTTCGTCAAATGTTCGAGCTTCACTATCAAATGGAATTTTTATATCAAATGATAGTGGTAATTTTAATTGTTTTGGGTTAAAATATCCTTGTAAATAATTGGGTCTTTGCATACTTCAATTATACCAAAAAACCACCCTGGTTTTCCAGAGTGGCTTTTTTGTTATCAAGGCTGAAACTAATCTATTTCGTTACAGCCCCTTTTTTTAAAGCATTTATTTTTATCGATTGACAAAACGTGTTATAATATTTTGGATGCGGAGTGATAAGGTGAAAGAATTAGCGATTAAGATTAACAAAAAACTATATTATGGTTGGATGATTGTCCTCATGAGTGGACTCGCATTCTTTTTTTCTGCTCCTGGACAAACATACTCAATAAGTGTATTTATTAATGCATATAACCAAGAATTTGGGTACTCCAGTACTTTAATCTCTAGTGGATATTCGATCGCCACAATGATTAGTGGATTACTTATTATTTTTATGGGGAAAGCCATAGACCGCTTCGGTCAAAGAAAAATGCTGATTATAGTCGTTATTATGTTAAGCATCACAGCATTTTTCAATAGTTTTGTATCAAATATAGGAATGATATTTGTAGGATTCTTTTTCTTAAGATATTTTGGACAAGGATCAATGACATTAATTCCTAATAGTTTAGTTCCTCAGTGGTTTGAAAAAAAGAGAGCTTTTGCAATAAGTCTTTCTGGTATTGGTAATTTAATTGCAACACTTTCCATTCCAGCATTTAATTATTGGATGATTACACATTACGGTTGGGTTCATGCCTGGAGAGTTTGGAGTTTAGTTTTACTCATAGGATTTGTACCACTTGTTATTTTATTTGTATTTAACAAACCTGAAGATTTAGGTATCACGATGGAAAATTTAACTGCAGGTACTGATGAAGAGATTA
>NZ_JARFPL010000071.1:0-4266 GCF_029167205.1 Candidatus Methanocrinis alkalitolerans | reverse complement strand
TCTAAGAAATCAGATTGGGTTCGTCCTTATGGTGATACATTAAATGATGGAAAAGTGCAGTTAAGTTTTACACTGCCAATACCTTTTGATGCCATAGGTGAAGAAGCTGCAAAAAGACTTGCATTGCAAATGGGTATTCATGATCCTCAAGTTGTTCATGGTGCGTCATTAGGAGATCAATTCAGCTTTTATATTGTATACGGAACAGCAGAACAACAAATTGACATTAGTATTTTAAATGTTGTTCAAGTTGAATCACTATCGATGAGCAAAGAAGAAGTTGAAGTTTATATTGAACAACATTTCAACGAACCACTTGTTTTCATTGGGGCATCAACAGGTACAGATGCACACACTGTAGGTATCGATGCTATTATGAATATGAAAGGTTACAACGGAAATTATGGTTTAGAAAGATACAAAGGTATTCAAGCAATAAATCTAGGAGGTCAAGTTGATAATGAGACCTTATTAGAAAAAGCTATCGAATATCAAGCAGATGTTATCTTAATTAGTCAAACAGTAACTCAAAAAGATGTGCACATCCAAAATCTAACGCACTTTATTGAGCTTTTAGAAGCTGAAAATAGAAGAGATCAATTCATTGTCATTATTGGAGGGCCAAGAATACATCATGGATTAGCCAAAGAACTTGGATATGATGCAGGGTTTGGATCTAAAAAATATGCATATGATGTTGCAAGCTTTGCTGTTCAAGCATTAAAACAAAAGAAACGAAAAACAAAAGAAATAGAGTTGAAGTAACCAGTCTCAGTTATGGTAAAATAAAAGTAGTTAAAGATTTAATCATGGGTAGTGTCAAAAGTTTAATGGAAGATATGTAAAATGAATTTAAGCTTGATAATGGACACCATCAAATAGGAGAGTCGTATAATCCATGATTTTGAGCCACTGATTTGGCATAAGATCATCAGAAGATAGGAAGTCAAGTTCGATAGGTCTTCGATACTTCAAGGATGAATGGCGTCTCAAAAAGTTATAAAAAGTAACGAATAAAGAGATGTAAATATTTGCGTTTCTTAGACTTCCATAGCCGTTGGTACCATGGTAGTTGAACTTATATGTTCGGTTTAATCGTTCTTCCGCCTGTTTAAAAGAGCGCCATGTTCTCGAGGTATCATCACTGTTTTTAACCCCAATGACCTGATATAAATCAAAGTGAATGTCATTGAGTTTAAAGAATACTTGCGCGGCGTTGTAGATAGGATTACCATCAGTGACGATATTGAGTTGTTCTGGTAACACTTTGTACTTACTAAATGTTTCATGAAGCGTGGTCACTGCATTTAAAGTTGTTCTTTGATCGAAGATGCGATAAGAAGTGATGATTTTCTGAGTGGTATCCGAACCAAAGAAAACATAATTAGATTTCCCCATCACCTTGATGTAGGTTTCATCAAAGGTGATGGTGTCAGAAAGCTTGTAAGGGTAAAGAACATTTAAAGATTCAGTGATTGATGCTGCAGCTTCTGCGTAGTTAACGACGGTCTGATGCGTCAATTCGAGTCCGTGAACTTCCTTTAATATCTGGGCCGTCTTTCTGGAGGATAAGCCGTAGTTGATATAGTAAGTCAAGCAGAGTCCTAAAGTATACTTAGAGTGATGAATTTTATCTAAATTAATTTTCGATTGAATACTTAAGCGATGATTATCCTTTAGCGAAGCCATGGTGAAGTTGAATAACCTAAAGTGATACCTTAATTTGTACTGTGTGTCATTGATCATCAGATGGTTGAACTCCCCATCTTTAAGTGCACGTTTGTTTTCAAGATAAAAAGAGCAGCGGTAGTTGTGACAGGTCATGACATCGTAATCCTTGCGGATATGTTGAAGTTCTAACTTGTTCTCGCAGTGCGGACAGTGATGCGTGATCTCCTCGTGATAGGTCTTCTTTAGGGTGAAGGTTTGCTTGCACACCTTACACATGTTTTGAGTCTTGGTGTGCGCATAAATATAGTCATTAGGTGCACCACAATTTAAGCATTCACCCTCATAAGAAAAAGGTTTTTGTCTTCGCACAGGTTTGATTTCCTTTTCCGTGTTACGCAGGATGTCTTCAAAAGAAAGTTGTTTGTAAAAACCCTGTTTAATAATCGGTGGTTCATCAATTTTAAAAGAAGCGTAACCGGTCATTGGTTCCTTGCGTTTGATAGTCGTTTTCTGTTTTAAAGGTTTGATAAGAGGTGTCAAGAGTTGATTGAGTGCTTCCAGTTGAGAAGTCATCAAATCGATTCTTTCTCGTATCTCAGGTGTTAAGAGTCTTTCTTCAAGATCTAAAGGTAAAGAATGATTTAACATCAGGGGTTCTAGATTCGTTGAAATAATATAGATATTGAGTTCTAGACTCTTTAAAGATTGAATGAAATGTGGTAAACTTTGCATAGGTAGTTAATCTCCTTTTATGTGATGTTCGCACATTCATTATAACATGGGATTGACCACTCTTTTTTATAGACAAATAGAGTGTTAAAATAGATAAAAAAGTAGGTCAAATTTTTAAAATTTTGACACTACCAGTATTGATTAGAGAGGTTTCTATGAAAAAGATTGTAGTTATTGGTGGGTCAGTAATTGATATATTCGCGTATCCACATCATAGAATGATCATGAACGATTCAAACCCCGGATATTTAAGAAAATCGATGGGTGGTGTTGGTAGAAACATCGCTGAAAATTTAGTTCGCCTAGGATTAGACACAACTTTAATAACCGTATTAGGTGATGATGATGCTGGTATGTTTATTAAGGATTCATGCAAAAATCTAGGATTAAAACTCTCAATTGTTGATGTCGCTACAACACCAACATATTTATGTATTATGGATGAACATAATGAAGATTTAATTAGCGTTGCAGCTATGGATCAAATCGAAGAGTTAAATGAAACATCACTTAGTAAAAGAAAAAAAATAATTGATCAAGCAGATATTCTTATTGTTGATACTAACCTATCTATTGAAACACTAACCTATATTTTCGACACATACGACAAAGACATATATGTCGATACTATTTCCAGTCAAAAAGCTGTCAAAATTAAACCATTCTTATCTAAAATAAACACTTTGAAACTTAATCGTTTGGAAGCCGAATTACTTTCTGGTATCCACCACGAGGATGAAAAAGATATTTATAGAATCGGCGATTACTTTATTGCTCATGGCGTTAAAGAAGTCTTTATAACATTAGGATCTAATGGCTCCTTACATATGAGCAATAAAATTTCTAGATTTAAACCATCATATAGAGTTCCAGTTTTGAATTCAACTGGTGCAGGTGATGCATTTTTTGCAGGCGTTATCTACGCGAAGTTAAATGATTTAGATCCTCTTATTTATGGATCCGCATCTGCCATTGTTAATCTACAAGATGAGAAAGCTGTTTCATCTGATTTAACAGTTCAAAAATTAGATGAAACAATTAAGGAGTACAAATTATGATGAATCAATATATTGATATCCACCCAGAAGTGGAAAAAGCACTTAAAGAAAATAGACCGGTTGTTGCACTAGAATCAACCATTATATCTCATGGTATGCCATATCCACAAAATGTTGAAATGGCAGTCAACGTGGAGAACCTAATTAAAGAAGAAGGTGCAGTGCCTGCAACCATCGCTATACTAGGGGGGAGAATCAAAGTCGGTTTAACCCATTATGAAATCGAGCATCTTGCAAAAGCTAAAGATGTTTATAAAGTAGGAAAAAGAGATTTCGCTTATGTAATCTCTCAAAAAAGAAATGGAGCAACTACCGTTTCTGGGACTGCACTTGTTGCTGAAATGGCAGGTATCAAAATATTTGCAACTGGTGGAATAGGTGGTGTACATAGAGGTGCTGAAAATACATTTGACATTTCAAGAGATTTAGAAGAAGTATCACAAGTCAATGTAGCAGTTATATGTGCTGGAGCTAAGTCTATTTTAGATTTAGGTCTTACCCTAGAATATCTTGAAACCAAAGGTGTTGAAGTGATTGGATATCAGACACAAGAACTACCCGCATTTTATACAAGAGAAAGTGGGTTTCAAGTTAATTATCAACTTAACACTCCACAGGAGATTGCACAACTTCTACACGCCAAATGGTCACTTGGATTAACTGGAGGTATTATCGTTGCCAATCCAATCCCTAAACCATATAGCATGGATTCAACTCAAATTAATCTAGCGATTGAACAGGCTGTTGAAGAAGCAAAACTAAAAGGAATTAAAGGTAATGAGGTCACACCATATCTATTATCTAA
>NZ_JARFPL010000070.1:0-5399 GCF_029167205.1 Candidatus Methanocrinis alkalitolerans | reverse complement strand
GCGTCATCTAGATTTGATCCGATTTCAAGACTGACTTGCTGTAGCCCCTTTGACCAAGCCAATCTCACCGTACTTGCTACCGAGATCGCTGCCTCATCGCGATTCTTCTCTTAACCGATGACCGATGCATTTGACTCTCAGGTCTCCCGTCAACTGCGTAACTCCTATGCTTGAAGAACCAACTAAACTTAAGAAGAAAAAGAAGAACCAGAAAAATCAAATTGCGTGGGGCCCGGTTCGACAAAAAGAGCGAGGGTTCACTTCATCCCTGACTTAAAGTTAGGGTATTCGCGACCCTCCGCATTCCCTAAATGGCAAATGACCGAGTAGCTTCTCCGCCTTTTGAAGTGCTCAGGGTCTTTGGAGCTCATTCATAATGTTCTGAGTGCAAAGATTGCAGGTCTTGGCATGTTCTGCGAGATCGGCGATCGAGATTATTCCAACAGGTTCTCCTTCCTGGACTACGGGAAGCCTTCGATAGCCGTATTCACCCATGATCTTTCCTGCTTCATGGATATCCGCGTCTGGCGAGATCGTTGCAGGGTCCTTGGTCATGAAATCGGCGACCTTTACCTCAGAGGGGTTCTTCCCGGCTGCCACCACCTTTGTAACTATCTGTCTATCGGTGACAAGGCCTTTAAGCACGCCGAGCATTTCATTATCACTAACCAGGACTGTGCCCACTTTTTCGGACTGCATCTTTTTGGCGGCCTCTTCAGCTGTTGCCGAAACGTCGACGAATGCCAGGGTTTTCGTCATCTTCTCTTCTACTTTCATAAAAATCCCCCTTAACTAGTTCTCGGAGATCTGATAAATAACTTTCGATTTTCAAGGCGATATTTTTCCGGGACTAAAACGGCGAATTATCCCATAAAGGCCCTTCTTTGCCCAAAATTGGATATAAAAAATGGCCTATCATAAATTTATATAAAATTAATGTAACGGATTTTGAAGAATCTTATCAAAATGCTTATATAAAAGAAAAACAACAACAGTTGATCAATCATCTTCTGGATAGTGTGGTACAGATGGAAAAATTCGATCTGATCGTAATAGGCGCGGGGGCGGGGCTAAGTGTAGCATCTGACGCTCTCAAAGAAGAGAAGCGGGTGGCTCTGATGGAGCACGGACCTCCGGGCGGAACCTGTTTCAACACCGGTTGCATCCCTTCGAAGATGCTGATCTATCCCGCAGACGTCATCAGGACCCTGGAAGATGCCAGGGCCGTCGGGATCGAGGGTCATATAGACCGGATTGACATCAAAAAGATTATGGATCGCACCCATTCGGTGATCGGCAAGACTCGTTCGGATATGGAGGAGCAGATAAGATCTGAGGAGAATCTGACCTGGTATCGGGAAACGGCAGAGTTTGTGGGCGATTACACCCTCAAATCCGGACACTTCACCCTGACCGCCCCAAATATTGTAATAGCGTCCGGTGCAAGGTCCCTTATTCCGCCCATCCCGGGCCTCAAAGAGGCGGGGTTCATAGACAACGTCTCCCTCCTCGATCTGGATAGGTTGCCCGAAAGCATCATCATCGTAGGCGGTGGATATGTAGGATGCGAGTATGCCCATTTCTTCTCCGCGGTGGGAACTATAGTCACCCTGATCGGAAGAAATCCCAACCTTCTTCCCAACGAAGATCCGGAGATATCCTCCATCGTCAAGAGTGCCCTCTCGGAGAAGATGGCTGTATACACCGGCCACGAAGTTTCCAGAGTGGAGAAGGCCGGCGAAAAAAAGCTGGTTTACGCCCGGAATATCGAGGACGAGTCCAGAGTCGAGCTTGAGGCGGAGGAGATACTGATGGCCGTCGGGAGGAAGTCCAACTCAGATCTCCTCAAGCCCGAAATGACCGGATTAAAGACCGACTCCGGGGGATGGATCGTCGTGGACGAGTATTTACAGACCGCAAAGCCCGGAATATGGGCGATCGGCGACGCCACTGGAAAGCATATGTTCCGCCATACCGCCAACTACGAAGCGGACGTGGTATCCCATAACATGTTAAAGGCCGGGGGCAAAGAGGATCGAGAGGCGGTCGATTACCACGCTGTACCCCACGCGGTCTTCACCTATCCGACTGTGGCCGCCGTTGGGATGACCGAATCGGAGGCTTCGGAGGCGGGATACGAGATCCTGGTGGGAAGAGCGAGGTACATCGATGCCGCCAAAGGCATCGCCATGGCCGAGGAGAAGGGATTTGTCAAGGCGGTGGTCGAAGAAGATACGGGGAAGATTCTGGGAGTCTCCGTCGTGGGCTCCGAGGCCCCGGCTCTGGTGCAGCAGGTGGTTTACATGATGAATACCGAGTATCAGGATTTGATGCCGCTTATCAGATCCCAGGTTATTCATCCCACCACAAATGAGGTCCTTTACAACGCCTTCGCGGATCTGGAGCATCCCCACCATCATGCCGAGAAGGAAGAGAGGAGTTCTCAGATCGCAAGTTCTGAATGAGAACTCGGGGTCGAACGTCACCGTTCATCTATCCCTCCCCCTTCCAGGGCCAACGTCCCTCGACCTCCACATGTAAAGCCCAGCTCAGCATAGTCCGGATGACGATCAATAGACCGAGGCTTGTGAGGTGGATCAGATTGAGTTCGATCGTAACTGTCTTGATTATGTCGGCTGCTACCAGTATCTCCAGGCCCAGGAGCAGAGTCTTGCCGATCTTGATCCTCAGAAGATCCTGAACCTCTGAAGAGTCTTTCTGCTTCATCCTGCTTTGAAGATATCCGATAGTTGCCGCCGTAATGCCCAGAAGTATTACCGCCACTCCAAAGATCTGCAAAAGTAAGCTGGCCGCCTCGATCCACACCGGGATGGTCAAAAACAGATCTCTCATAAAAATATAACTTTCTTATCTCTGTTCTCGAAAGGATGTGATCATCATCGAATCGAAATTAGTATTATAAAAAATAGAATATATCCGATGTATTCGATGATTTGTCACTTCTCTTCGGCCTTCTTCATCTCTTTATGCATCTCTCTTGCGTGTTTCATCATCTCTTCTTTGGTCGCAAATGTCTTACCACAGATCTCGCACTTAAACTCCTCGGCTATGATCTCACCTCTTAATTTACTTTTACTTCAAGGTTTTTCTATCTTTCGGTCCGTCTCTATATCAGCATCCACTGGTCATCGGTTAAGAGAAGAATCGCGATGAGGCAGCGATCTCGGTAGCAAGTACGGTGAGATTGGCTTGGTCAAAGGGGCTACAGCAAGTCAGTCTTGAAATCGGATCAATCCTAGATGATGCATAATTCGTGTGAAAAATGGCAATATTGTGTAGCTTAAACTCCTTAACCGATGACCCATGTATCAGCATCAAGAAAGATCGATTCCAAGTTCAACCTTTTTTTCAATGAAATTGGTGACGGCATCGATAAACTCGGCATGACTCCAGGTCAAAGGCGCGACAGACACCGACTCTCCTGTAATCGGATGGACCTGCTCAGGCATGATACCCGTCTCCAAGGAGCAATCTGCAGCCCATCTGATGAGATCATAAGCTCTTCTCAGATCTTCGTCTCCCTTCGCCTGGGCGATATACCATTTGGCAAGCCATAGGGTGCAGATCGGCCAGGGGTTTCCGACTCCTTCGTGCACCTGCCTTCTATACAGGTCGCCCTGATATCTGGCAAGGCCGCCTATTCCGTCTACCCAGAGCTTCTGCTCCACATTTTCCATGGTCCTGACCACCCTCGGATCATCGGCGGGCAGAACTCCGAACTCGAAGATGGCGTAAACGCTGCTGTCCACAGTATAGTCAAGCCTCTTTTTATGAACGTCCCTCCCCTCATATTTTAGCCCGCGGAGGATTGTCCTCTCCTTCGGATCGTATAGCTCGCTCAAGATCAGATCCTTTATCTCACCATAGCCTAATTTGCAGAGCTCGCAGATTGTGGTGTCTCCGAAGAGCTGGGCCAGATTTTCGGCCGCGTTCAGGCCTGCATAGACCGCCGAGGCTGTAAAGGCGAAGACGCCCCTATCCTCCTCCCAGAGGTCGTAGCTCTTCATGGGCATGCCATTTGGATAGCGATAGTCGTTCATGAACTCGGCCGCTTTCTTGACCAGGGGATCGTACACCTCCCTGATGAACTCCAGATCTTCTGTCGATCGGTAATACTCCCATAGCGCATAGATCACAAGAGCCGTCTCGTCCTCCTGTATGGGCAGAGCTGGAGCGCCATCTTCCACCCAGGGATGCCAGCTGCTGCCCAGAGTTCCGTCGGGGTTGTACTTGTGAAGCAGGCATCCCGTCCACCAGAGAACGTCCTTACAAAATCTGAAGAAGGGCTTGGCGAAGCCTGGAAATCCGGCTCTGATCATGGCTAGGGAGGCGAGAGCGCCATCCCGGGCCCACATATAGCTATAGGTGTCCCTGTTGAATACCGTGTTATCTGAGTCGTTTGCGGCCAAGATGGCCCCATCTGAGTCCGTCTGCGTCTTGATGATCAGAAGGGATCTCCTGTATAGGCTGGCCAGATCCTCGTCCAACCCGGAGAGATCGGTGGTGGTATCGTTCACCCAGGATCTTTGGCAGCCTTCCGCATGTTGCATTAAGGCCTCTGGCCCCTCTTCCAGGATCAAATTGTTCAACTTATAGACTTCTTTGAAATTCATACCTGCGGTCATGCAGTAGTAGATCGTCTCTTCCCCCTCTGCCGGAATTTGCAGGACTACACCCACCGTCGAGTCCACCCTTCCCTGGGTCACTGGATTTTTGGACAGGACTCCGTCTTCGGCATCTCGAAAAGTGCCCTCAAAGCCATCGCTTTCGGCAAGCCCTATGGCGTAGTCGTCAAGATCGCTCTTCGAACTTCCACCCTCTCCGGATTTCAGAACCCCGATCAAGAAGTATCTGGCCCTCTTGTAGTGCACCACTACATTGTGGTCCATCTGATAGACTGCAGTATCGCCGATGCCATCGCCGTAGAGATGGAAATCGTTGTGAAAGAAGACCCGGAATTCTCTATCACTATCTTCGAGGTTTCTGATGGTGATCTTTCTCAGGAAAATATCTGCCTCACAGAATACGTTCTCCTCGAGCAAAAGATCGACGCCGAGATCTCCGTTCGTTGCCTTGTTCTCGGTGACCAACGTGTCGTTTTTATAGCCTAAACTTCTCTCCCAGCCCTCTTCGTTGATCCAGGAGAGCCGGCCTTCGACGTAGACGCCCACCCTCTGAGCATGACCGAGGAGGTGATTTTCCTGGCCGACGTGAGGAAAATATATGTCCCTCACTTGAAGCCATTTGTCGATATTATAGTCTTACGACTAAATTGATATAATAGAACAGACAAAATAGATCTTATGAAGGGAGATATTGTAACTATACAAAATACTGAGGAGCTACCGGAAAAGCTTCGTGCAGAGACTGATGGGCGT